>JAFDHS010000415.1 GCA_019308655.1 Deltaproteobacteria bacterium | reverse complement strand
CCAGCGTATCTTTAAGGTTTTCAACAATCTCTTGTTTTGTCCCGGTAAAGATATCCCGACGCTTCATGCCGTTATGCTGGGCCCCTGCCGCAACCGATCCGGCAAACCGGCCGGTAAGATAAAGTCCGGATATTCCGATGCCGGCAGCAACCGAGCCGATTTTTTTGTGCATGAATTCCGCATGCTCTCCAAGTTCATGCATATCCCCTGCAACCAAAACACCTCTGTGTTCCCCTTTCATTGATTTTAACGTCATAATTGCGGATTCCATGGAACCTGGATTGGCATTGTAGGTATCGTCAATGATATGAATACCGTTTTTTGTTTTAAACACATTCATTCTTCCCTGAACCGATTTAAATTCTTCAAGACCGGCTTTTATATGTTCGGCTTTAAGACCCAGCAAATATCCTGCAGATGCGGCAGCAAGCGCATTTGATATCATAAAAGCACCCGGAATTTTTAAATCTATGGGAAGAGTCTCCGTCGGCATCGATAAGATAAAAGAGGTTCCGAACCTTTTCTTTTTAACAGAGATCGCTCTTATGTCCGCATCTTCCGAAAATCCGAAGCGGAGTATCTTTTTTGATGTTCTCCTGCACAAATCCGAAAGGTTAGGGTCATCGGCATTAAGGACGACCGTCCCGTTGGGTTTTATATTTTCAAGGAGTTCCGCCTTGGCATCCATTACCCCCTTAAGTGATCCCAGCTTTTCGAGGTGTGCGGGACCTATGTTTGTAATCACACCGATATCGGGCATGCATATTTCCGAAAGACGTCTGATTTCGCCGGGATGGTTCATACCCAATTCCAGAACACTCCACTGGTGAGATCGGTTTAATTTGAGAAGTGTCAGGGGGAGCCCGATTTGATTATTGAAATTACCGATAGTGGCTAATGTTCCAAAACAACGGGAAACGATCCCGTTTGTCATCTCTTTTGTGGTGGTTTTCCCATTTGATCCCGTTATGGCAATAACCGAAACATTGGATCGTCTGCGCTGAAAAGCGGTAAGGTCCCCCAGTGCTTTTGTCGTATCCTTTACCGCCACACATAGCAGCCCTTTTTGCCTCCAATCCTCACGGACCCGAACATCAGAGAAAAACACGTCGGCTTTGTTTTTATTTATCAGAAGACCGCATACTCCCGATTCGACGACATCTTTGACAAAACTGTGGCCGTCATGAACCTCCCCCTGGATGGCAACAAACAGATCGTCAGGGAATATTCTGTGCGAATCAATAGAAACGCCTGGTTCTCCTTTTGTTGCTTCAAGTATTTGAAGGGCAGTCCATGGAATCGGTTTCGTCATTATGGCTCACCTGGTTGTCGGCTGCTGACGGTAAGTTGTGTAAGGGCTTTTTCCGCCTCGATTCTATCGTCAAAGGAAAGTTTTTTCTCCCCGATTATCTGATAGGTTTCATGTCCCTTGCCCGCGATCAGGACGGTATCGCCGGGGCTTGATGCTGTTATCCCAAGCTGTATCGCTTTTTGGCGGTCCGGTTCAATGATATAACCTTTATTATTTCCAAAGCCTGTTTTAAGGTCTTGAGGGCTGTATTCACACGAAGAAACCTTTTTTATTCCATGAAGTATCCGGTCAATGATTTTCATGGGCAATTCCGTCCGCGGGTTATCCGATGTTATCATCACAAGATCGCAAAGTTTTCCTGCAATTTCACCCATCAAAGGACGTTTTTCCTTGTCCCTGTCTCCTCCGCAGCCGAACACACAGATAATTCTGCTCGTAGTCACCGCTTTTAAAGCCAAAAGAACATTTTCCAGAGCATCCGGTGTATGGGCGTAATCTACGAATACAAACCTGCCGACATCATCATTTTTAATCCGTTCAAGACGTCCGGGTACGCCGGGAAAATTCTCCATGCCCGCCTTAATTACGGCAAAGGGAAGATTAAGAGCAATGCCAACCCCTGCAGCACATAGAATATTTTCAAGATTGTACCCGCCCACAAGGGGTGAAATGAAATCAAAGGTTCCGGAAGGTGTTGAAATATCACCTGCAATACCGGCCGGATTATATTTTATGTTACCAGGCCTGATCATCACGTCTCCCGACCGGCCTGTAGAGATTATGGACAGGGGCAATTTGCAAAGCGCTGCTTCGAGTTCTCTTCCTCTGTCATCCATACAATTGATTACAGCAGTTGCCAGGCCTTTTTTAGGGCCGGAAACCAAGTGATCAATAAAGAATTTTTTTTTGCCGGCCCAGTAGGAATCCATGTCCCCGTAATAATCGAGGTGGTCCTGACTCAAATTGGTATATATACCGATATCCATCCAGCAACAATCAATACGGTTAAGATCAACGGCATGGGAAGAAACTTCCATAACGACATGGGTGATGCCCGTTTTTCTCATATCGGAAAGGATCTTCTGTAAATCCGCCGATTCAGGTGTCGTCATGGAACTGTTAAAGGTCTTTCCTGAATAGCGATAATTTATCGTTCCGATGCTCCCCACCTTAAAACCTGCTTTCAAAAGCAAATTTTCTATCAGAAATGCAGTTGTTGTTTTGCCGTTGGTGCCGGTTATTCCGATGATGAATAGTTTTTCCGAAGGATTTTCGTAAAATCGGGCAGAGATTAAAGCCAACGATTTTCTGCTGTTTTCAACCTCTATGATAATTGAATCTTTTTTTATCTGTTTTTCTGCGACAATTGCCGATGCACCTCTTGCCAATGCTTCATCAATAAAATCATGCCCATCGGCCACATGACCCGCTACAGCCACAAAAAGTCCGCCGGGCTTTACCTCCTGTGCTCTG
>JAFDHS010000414.1 GCA_019308655.1 Deltaproteobacteria bacterium | reverse complement strand
CTTTATCGCATTGTAAATGATGTCATAAAAACGCATGTCCACGCCTTCTTCATCGGCCATTTCATGTATTTTTGCGCTGGGGCGAACGTTAAATCCGATGATGATGGCATCTGAGACAGCAGCCAGAGAGATGTCTGATTCAGTAATGGTTCCGGTAGCCGAATGGATTACGTTTATTTTTACTTCATCGCTGGAAATCTTGGCCAGTGAATCTTTCAGGGCTTCTATGGAACCATGGACGTCGGCCTTTATTATAAGATTCAAGTCCTTGACCTCACCGGCCTGCAATTGTGCATAAAGTCCTTCAAGACTCAACCGGCTGGATTTAGCCAGTTCTTTGGCTCGTTGTTTCTGAACCCGATGAAGGCTGACCTGCTTGGCGCTTTTTTCATCTTCAATGACAATGAATTCATCCCCTGCATTGGGAACTCCGCTAAGTCCAAGTACTTCAACAGGAACTGAAGGACCGGCCTCATCAATATTCACACCTTTGTCGTTGAGCATGGCGCGAATTTTTCCGTAGTATATTCCGCATACGAGCGCGTCACCTGTATGAAGGGTTCCCTCCTGTATCAGTACGGTAGCAACGGGGCCTCTTCCTGAATCCAACTTCGCTTCAATCACGTGACCCATGGCGGCTCTGTCCGGATTGGCGAAACATTGACAAAAATAGTATCTCCACCCCAATCCTCTGCAACAATGCCATGATCGGAAAGTTCACGTTTAACGCGTTCAGGGTCCGCATCCGGTTTGTCGATCTTGTTTACGGCAACAATAATCGGAACCTCTGCTGCTTTGGAGTGATTGATAGCCTCGATAGTCTGGGGCATTACCCCGTCATCGGCGGCAACGACAAGAACGACGATATCCGTTACCTTGGCGCCGCGAGCACGCATTGAAGTAAAAGCCTCATGTCCCGGTGTATCGATAAAGGCGATTTGACCCTTATCCGTAGAAACATTATAGGCACCGATGTGTTGGGTAATTCCCCCGGCTTCCATAGCGGTTATACTGGATTTGCGTATGACGTCCAAAAGAGATGTTTTCCCATGATCGACATGTCCCATGATCGTAACCACAGGCGGTCTTTCGATCAGCTTGCCTGCCGCTTCATCTTTTTTGACATGCAAAATGGTTTCTTCCTCAAAAGAGGCCCTTTCCAGCTCATAACCGAATTCTGATGCCAGCAGAGCTGCGGTTTCATAGTCTATGGTCTGGTTTACGGTTGCCATAACACCCATGGTCATCAATTTCTGAATCATTTCATTGGTTTTGATTCCCATTCGTTTGGCAAGCTCCGAAAGGAGAATGGTATCATCTATCTTTATTCGTCGCTTAATAGCCTTGGGTGTTGTTATCAGGGTCTTTTGTCCTGTTTGCGGTTTAATCTTGGCGCCCCTGCGTCCCTTGCGTCCCTTGCGTCCCCTGGTACGATTTTTGTCATACAGCGCTTTGCCTTCAACAACCGCTTTTCGACGGAAGGAACCTTTCTTTTTCAAAGAATCTCTATCCTCTTTACGTTCTTGCGGTTGCTTTGATATACGTTGATCTTTTTCAGCCTTTTCTTTGATAGGGCTTATTCTTTTTTCAGGAGGTTTTTTTATTATTCTTGTTCTTGCGGCAGGTTTTCTTTTCGCTTCCTTATCCTGAACTTTTTGTACTTCGGGTTCGGGCTTTACGACAGGAGTTTCGGGTAACTTTATAATTTTAGCCACAAAATGTTTTTTTCGTTTTTTGGGTTGTTTTTTTATTATTTGCTCGGCGGGTTTTTCCTTTTATGGCTTTTTTAAATCTGATTTGGGTTGCTCTTGTTCCACCTTTGGCGTTTCAGCAAGGGGAGGGGGCTCAACTACAGTTGCCGGTTCATGTATGGTTTCAGATTTTTTCTGCTTCTGAAGTTTTTCCTCCTCCTCCTTAGGCTCTACCTCAGCAATAACTTTTTCAGCTGCCATCTCTTTGGGCTCTACCTCCTTAGGTTCTACCTCAGCAGCAATTTTTTCAGCTACCACCTCTTCTTCTTTTTCCTCCGCCGGTTTTTCAGAGGGAACTTCTCCAGGCAAAACACTAATTTCAGGACGAGTCTCTGATTTTAGAACATCTTCAACTACCCGTTTTTTACGCCTTCGAATAACAGTCCGTTTTACACGCTTTTCTTCAACATTTTTTGACTTTTTATTGCCAAGATTTTCCTTGATTTTTGCTACTGTTTCAGCGTCCAGAGAGCTCATATGACTCCCGACTTCAATATTCATATTCCTTATCTTATCAAGGAGTACCTAGATCTCTGGCAAGTTCATAGACTCTGATTTTTGCCATTCATCCCCCTTAAATTATATTGTGAAGGAGCGAATAAATCCTATGCTCCTAAAAAAACTGTGTTAAGAGGTTAATAGAAGTTTTCAGATTTTAAGTGTGGGCAGATAAATCAATTCTTACTTAAAAGCTAAAACATAAAAAACCTCTATATTTTATTTAATTCTCTTTGTCTGTCACAGGCTTATCTATTTCATCAGAACTCGCCGCAGAAGCAGGGTTTGTTTCAACATCCGTTTCATTACTGTTTCCGTTATCAGGAATTTCCGGATCATTTGAATCATCCAAACCGTCTGAAATATCGGTATTATCAGGAGCATCTTCCGGAAAATCTTCATCTGACGTTTCATCGATTTCATCAGGACCTTTTATTGCATTTTCTATCAGGCTTTGAGCGAATAGTTCATTTTCAACACCTTTGACCTGAAGCAGATCTTCAATAGAAGCCTTGGTGAGTTCTTTAAGGCAGAAAAAACCTCTTTCAAACAATGCGTCTGCGATAATTTTTGTCATTCCAGGTAGTTTCATAAGAGAATTGTAACCATTTTTCATAGTTTTATTGTACAATGTCTCTCCCTGTACATCAAGATGCCATCCTGTCAATTTTGAAGCAAGTCTTACATTCTGGCCCTGCTTACCGATAGCTACTGAAAGGAATTCGTCAGGAACGATGATTTCCATGGAACGGTTCGTTTCATCAATGACCACTTTTGATATTTCTGCAGGTGACAATGCATTGCAAACAAATTTCGCTTCATCAATGTGCCAGGAGATAATATCTATCTTTTCTCCGCGGAGTTCCTGAACAACACTTTGAACCCGGCTTCCTTTCATTCCGACGCATGCGCCGACCGGATCTATATCCGAATCACTTGAACTTACTGCAATCTTAGCCCGGCTTCCCGGTTCTCGGGCCGCTCCCATGATTTTAACGATACCCTCACTTATTTCAGGCACTTCCGTTTTGAAAAGGTTGATTAAAAAGTCGGGGTGGGTCCTTGAAAGAACAATCTGCGGGCCTCGTGTATCTTGATGTACCTCTATGATACATGCTCTTATACGGTCGCCGCGTCTATAGGTTTCCTTTGGAATCTGCTCTCGGGCAGGAAGTACGGCTTCAGTCTGTCCCAGGTTTGCAATAATGTCGGTGCGGTCGGTGCGCTGTACAATCCCGTTTATGATTTCACCCTTACGATCAATAAAAGCGGAATAAACCGCTTTTTTTTCTGCATCCTTCATCTTCTGGATAATCACCTGCTTAGCTGACTGTGCAGCTATTCTGCCGAAGGTGGTTGTGTCCAGTTTTGTTCCAAGACTGTCACCGACTTCACATTCAGGATCAAGTTTGCGTCCTTCTTCAATGTC
>JAFDHS010000413.1 GCA_019308655.1 Deltaproteobacteria bacterium | reverse complement strand
GCGAACACGTATCCGGCAGGCCTGTTTCTTTAAAATCTATCAACCTAGACTCAACATGAGACCAACTCAGCGACCGGTATGCTGCAATCCGGCGAAAACCGCTCACAACCGTATGCTCAGAGTGGTCTTGTTTTTTTTTTAGCAATAAAGGGGGACTTATCAAGCCCACGGTTTTAATCGAATCAATAAGGTCGTCAAGGGTTGTATTTGTTGTGATTTGGTAGGTTTTATCCTCTAAATCGATAGAAGACAAAGGTACGCTCTTTTCTTTAAAGTTAATAATCAATCTCTTTTTGCCTCTTAGTACGATGTCAAAAAAATCTTTCCGCCACCAAGGCACAAAGACACGAAGGATATAATCTAAAAAAAATACTTTGTGCCTTCGTGACGTTGTGGCAAATAATTCCGGTTCCGGTTTATCCGGGTTAGGAATTGGTTCACTTAAGCGAAGTGGTAAGCACCTTTAATGCCTCCATATATTTATTACCTGTATTTACAATGACTTCCGGCGGTAAAGAAGGCGCCGGCGCTTTTTTGTTCCAGTTTATGGAGACAAGATAGTCTCTGAGATACTGTTTGTCGAAACTCTTTTGCGGACCGCCTGAACAATAAGATTTTTTTGGCCAGAACCTTGACGAATCAGGTGTCAGCAATTCATCAATCAGAATAAGCTTATCTTCGATCAGACCGAATTCAAATTTTGTATCGGCAATAATGATTCCCCGCGTAATAGCCAGATCAGCCCCCTTTTTATAAATGGCAAGACTGAGGTCCCTTGCCTTTTCCGCAAGAGGTCGCCCTATCCTTTTCACGGTTTCATCAAAATCGATATTGATATCATGCAGGCCAACCTCTTCCTTTGTTGAAGGCGTAAAAATCGGTTCATCAAGTTTGTCGGATTCTTTGAGACCGCCAGGCAGGTTTATTCCACATATACTTTTCGATTTCTGATAAGATTTCCAGCCCGATCCCGAAATATAGCCCCGCACAACACATTCAACAGGAAGCGGTTTTGTTTTCTTAACCAGCATACTCCTGTCTTTCAGAATTTCTGCGTAAGGTTTACAACCGGCAGGATAATCGTCCACATGGCTTGAAATCAGATGATTTTCTATCAATGGTTTCATCACTTCAAACCAAAAAAGGGAAATTTGGGTCAAAATTTTTCCTTTTTCAGGAATAGGATCCGGCATGACCACGTCAAAAGCGGAAATTCTGTCCGTCGCCACCATCAAAAGGGTATCGCCAAGGTCATATATATCTCTTACCTTGCCTCTTTTCAAAAGTTTCAACCCCGCGAAAAATTTGTCTCCAGTACGGTCTTTTCCATCAGTATTTACCTTATTTAGCTATTAGCGCTTAATTCTGAAATTCTTGTTTTTTATGGCATAAAGTTTAAAAACTTATCATGAAAACACCAAAGAAAGAAACCACGAAATTTTATTTCTCGTGTTTTCGTGATTTAAGAACAGGCATATTATCAATAAATTCCAAACGGAGCAATAGCCTATGGAGAATTCCTGCATACCGTTCAAAGCAAAATTTATTGACATTAAACACTATCGGGAATAAGAAACAAGGGAAATGTGAGCCTGTAATTTCAAATACTTGCTATCAAAATGCCGAATCATTTTCATGGAATAATTGAAATCCGCAGGGGCGAACCTTGTGTTCGCCCAATTTCTTGTGTTCGCCCCTACAAAGACAAAGGAGAATCTCATGGACAAAAAAGTTACCGTGGTCGGTGCCGGCCATGTCGGAGCGACCACAGCCCAACGGTTGGCTGAAAAGGAATTATGATACCTCAGGGAAAAGCGCTCGATCTTGCTGAAGCCGCACCCATTGAAAAACATGACGCCCACCTTACGGGCACCAACGTATACGAAGCCTCTGCAAAATCAGACATCGTTATCATTACGGCCGGCGTACCCAGAAAGCCGGGCATGAGCCGCGATGATCTTTTAAGCACCAATGCCGGGATCATGAAAAGTGTGGTCGGTCAGATATCAAAACTTTCGCCTGACGCCGTACTTATCATTGTCAGCAACCCGCTTGACGCCATGTGTCACGTTGCTTACCAAGAAAGCGGTTTCCCTAAAAACAGGGTCATCGGTATGGCCGGCGTGCTCGACTCCGCCCGATTCAGGGCCTTTATATCCATGGAATTGAATGTTTCGGTAGAAAGCACCCATGCATTTGTCCTTGGCGGGCATGGTGACAGCATGGTCCCCCTGCCCCGCTACTCAACCGTAGCAGGCATTCCGATTACGGAACTTCTCTCTCAGGATCGTATTGACGCCCTGGTGGAAAGAACACGAACCGGCGGAGCCGAGATCGTCGGCCTCCTTAAAACGGGAAGCGCATACTATGCGCCGGCATCCGCAACAGTGGAAATGGCCGAATCCATCCTCAAGGATAAAAAGAAGATCCTTCCCTGTGC
>JAFDHS010000037.1 GCA_019308655.1 Deltaproteobacteria bacterium | reverse complement strand
GCTGTCGGTATAATAAAACCGGACGAAGGCCGTATCTTTATTGACAAAGAAGATATAACCGATTATCCGATGTACATGAGAGCACGTAAGGGAATCGGCTATCTTCCCCAAGAGTCTTCCATATTCAGGAAACTTACTGTAAAACAGAATGTAATGGCAATTTTAGAGACCCTTCCCCTTTCTCGAGACGAGCAGGAGGACAGAGCAAACAGTCTGCTTGATGAATTGGGCATAAAACACCTTTCGGACCGAAATGCCGGCGTACTTTCGGGAGGGGAAAGGCGGCGGCTTGAAATTACACGCGCCCTTTGTACAAATCCTTCCTTTATTCTTCTTGATGAACCTTTTGCAGGCGTAGACCCTCTGGCTGTAATGGACATCCGGGAAATTATCACTCACTTGACCCAACGGGGCATAGGCGTGCTTATATCCGATCATAATGTAAGAGAGACGCTCGGCGTTTGTGATAAATCATATATACTCAATGAAGGAAAAATAATTGAATCCGGATCTCCGGCAAAAATAGCGTCAAGCAAAATTGCCCGGCGGATATATTTGGGAGACAAATTTAAACTATAATATGGCTATTGAATTACGACAAGAACTTCGGCTGTCCCAGCAGCTGATCATGACCCCCCAGCTGCAGATGGCAATAAAGCTTTTACAGCTGAACAGGCTGGAACTTCAGGATATGATAAATCGGGAACTGGAAGAAAATCCGGCTTTGGAAGAGGTCCAGGAAACCGCCGAAGAGAACACCTTAGAGCAGACTGAAGTCAAAGCTGATACGATCTCTTCAACAAAAGAAGTAACCATAGACGAAAAATTTCGTGACGATGTTGATTGGAGTAATTATTTTGATGAATACGCTTCCCCCGGCAAAATCCATTTTGAGAGCGAAAAAAAAGAAGCCCTGAATTTTGAAAACTTTACGGCAAATAAGGAATCTTTAGATGGACACCTTCTATGGCAACTCCTTATGATATCACCGACCAAGGAAGAAGAAAATATCGGCAGTCTTGTTATCGGCAATCTGGATAAAGACGGCTTTTTAGATGCATCTATCGATGAAATAGCGAAAGAAAGCGGATTTTCACCGGAAAAAGTGACACAAGTACTGTCCTTAATGCATAAATTTGATCCGCCGGGCATATGCGCAAGAAACCTGAGTGAATCTCTCCTTATTCAGGCAAAACAACTTGGACTTAACAATAGCATTGTAACCAAGATCATCACAAATCATATCAAAAATCTTGAAAACAAAAATTACAAAGCCATAGCCGGCGATTTAAAAATAAGCATTAAAGAAGTTATTTCCGCGGTAAATATCATCAAAGGCCTGGAACCCAAACCCGGACGCAAATTCAGCAATGAAGAACCCGTATATATTATTCCCGATATTTATGTTCATAAAACGGAAGATGATTTCATCATTGTTCTTAACAATGACGGAATGCCGAGGTTACATATCAACTCCTATTATCAGAACGCCATAACCCATGGCAAAGAGATCTCCGGAAAGACAAAGGAGTACCTTCAGGACAAAATGCGTTCCGCTGCATGGTTGATCAAGAGTATTCATCAACGCCAAAAAACAATCTACAAGGTTATGGAGAGCATTATAAAATTCCAGAGGGAGTTTTTTGAAAAGGGAATAGCTTATCTCAAACCCATGGTACTTCGTGATGTTGCAGAGGATATAGAAATGCACGAATCTACAATCAGCAGGGTTACGACAAACAAATATGCCTATACCCCCCAAGGTATTTTTGAATTGAAATATTTTTTCAATAGTTCCATTAACCGGATACATGGCGAAGCAATCGCATCTGCAAGTGTTCAGGAAAAAATCAAACGGATTGTCGAGAGTGAAAATTCTCAAAAACCATACAGTGACGACAAAATCACCACAATTTTGAAAGAGTCTAACATTAACATAGCCAGAAGAACAGTAGCCAAGTATAGGGAAATGATGGGAATATTATCATCCAGCAAACGCAAGCAATATTAGTCTTATAATTCTGAAATTTGTGCTTTTGACGGTAAACAAATTCAGAATTTTTTAAAAAAGTCTGAAGTGCCTAAAGTGATCTAAAGTGCCTGAAGTTGAGGAATTGCGTCGAATTTCATACATGAAAAGACGGAGTGAAACGACTTATTTACCCTGGCCCAGACCGGGTTTACTTGTTTCTTGGTTGATTCATCAACCAAGCTTTTAAAGATGCCTGAGTCAAAACAAATTAACCCATCGCACCAGGGCGGGCTTTAGCTCACTTCAAACTTTAGTTCACTTTTAACTTTTCCGGTTTATCCGGGTTAAGGAGGAATTATCATGCAGTCATCGATAACCTTTAAAAACATTGACCCCTCCAAACATTTTAAATCATACGTTCAAAATAAGCTTGATCGATTTGACAAATTGCTTGACAACCCTGCTGAAACAAAGGTCGTTCTTTCGGTTGAGAAACTGCGTCACATTGCTGAAATCAATCTGACAGGCGACAAACTCAACATAAATGCCAAAGAAGCAAATAATGATATGCATGCCGCCATAGATCTGGTCTTAGACAAAATTGAAAAACAGATCAAAAAAAGCAAGGAAAAAACCAAGCAGCGCAGAAGCGGATTCAAAAAGAGCAAAACAAACAATCTGATGGCTGAAGGTACGGCTTTTCAGGAAGAGGAATTCCTGAAACAGGTAAAGGTCCGGAATATAGAATATAAACCCATGGGTGTTGAAGAAGCGGTGATGCAGATGGACATTGTTAATAATACTTTTCTTGTGTTCACAAATGCCGAAACCGATAGAGTAAACGTTCTCTATCGCCGCAACGACGGCCATTTAGGGCTAATTCAGCCAACTACCTGAAAGAAACATTTGGGTTGGACCAGGTCATAATCAGAGCCATTTCATTTACTACGAAGGCAAAAAAATACTAATCATTTTTTTATGTTCTTTACAAACTTGGTAGTGAAAAAAACTTCCGTGCCTGATCATGGCTGCCGAAAATACGATCAAGACCGAGTTTTAAAAAACCGGTCTTGATTTTTAATCCGTAAATTATTTTATTTGGTAAGTATGAAATGAAAATCGTTGATGCCCTACATAGAGAGACGATCATTGTCAATTTGGAATCAAATGACAAAAAAGGAATTCTTGAAGAACTCGTAGCGCCGGTGGCCCGCATTTCCGGTGTAAATCACGAGAAACTTGTAAAAGTACTGCTGGAAAGAGAACGGCTTGGAAGCACCGGAATCGGTGGCGGAATAGGTATTCCACACGGCAAATTAAAAGGTCTTGATTCACTGGTTCTGGGTTTCGGTCTGAGTAAAAAAGGTGTCGACTTTGATTCCATGGACAGCCAACCGACTCATATTTTCTTTCTGCTTGTAACACCGGAGAATTCAACAGGACTTCATTTAAAGTTGCTCGCTCAAATTTCCAGACTCTTGAAAAAGGAACCCTTTAAGGAAAAACTTTTGAATGCCTCCGACAGTGAAGAAGTATTAAATATAATTAATGAAGAGGATGAAGAGTTCTAATCCTGCTTAATTTATACCAGATGCCTCTGGAAACTATGCCTTGGGAACACCGAATTCCAGACGTTTTTTTAGATCAAAAAGTCAAAAATGAAAAACTTTAAAATAATTATTATTACAGGGCTTTCAGGTTCCGGAAAAAACATTGCGGTTGCGGCATTTGAAGATGCAGGCTTTTATTGTGTCGGCAACATGCCTGTAGCCCTTCTTCCCAAATTTCTTGAAATATCGATAGAGACGGATGCGGAAATTAAAGGCTTGGCCTTTGTGATGGACCTGCGCGAAAAAGGCTTTCTATCAAACTACACTTCGATATTTGACTCTCTCAGGCAAAAAGGATACGATTTTCGAATTCTTTTCTTTGAAGCAAATGAAAAGATAATTCTACAGCGTTACAGCCAAACCCGAAGGCCTCACCCTCTATCTCAAGGCAAAAAAAAACTCGTGGATGGGATACGTGCCGAACAGGAACAACTGAAAGACCTGAGAGATTCTGCCGACAAAATAATAAATACGTCTCATTTGAGTATTCATGAACTAAAATCGATTATATTTAACATTGCACAAAAAAACGTAAAAAATTCTCCGTTGAAAATTAATATCCTTTCATTCGGATTCAAATACGGTATACCCCATGATGCCGATCTGATAATGGATGTCCGTTTTTTGACAAATCCTTATTTTGTTCCCGAACTAAAAGAACTTGACGGAAAGACAAAAGCGGTTCAGGATTATATCTTGGATAACAATGAGACCTGTATATTTCTGCAAAAATATTTGAATTTGCTTGATTATTTAATTCCTCTGTATAAAAAAGAAGGGAAGAGTTACCTGACCATTGCCGTAGGATGTACAGGAGGACACCATCGAAGTGTTACCATTGCATCTACTGTATTTGAGCATATTAAAAATCAAGGATATCAGCCGGGTATTACCCATCGTGACATAGAACTTTAAATTATAAGGACTCGGCACAAATGAAGTGTTCCGGATGAAGAGATGCTGAATGGGATAGTTTATTTTTGCTGAATCCCTAAAATCAAGATGGACATCCGCCCCTTTATAACTAACGATTAAGGAGCTCTATGGTAGGAATAGTTATTGTTACGCACAGTCAACTTGGAGAGGCACTTATTGATACTACAGAGTCTATTTTGGGCTCCCGACCCGAATATGTAATATCGGTTTCCATAGATCTGAAAGAAAACGCTGAAAAATTGCGTAAAAAAATCACACATGCAATAAAAGAAGTGAATCGCCACAAAGGGGTCCTGATCTTGACCGACATGTTCGGAGGAACACCTTCCAACTTAAGCTATTCACTGCTGGAAGAGGGTCGTGTGGAAGTTTTGTCCGGCGTTAATCTTCCCATCCTGATCAAAGCTATCAACATACGGCAAAAGATGAAACTGGGTGAAATTGCAGAGACCATTGAGAAATATGGGAAAAAAAGTATTTCACTTGCAAGTGAAATTTTAAAGGGAAACAAACGGGCTTAGAAAAATGCCGTTGCGCTTTGCCCCCATGACCGAAACGGATCTCGACGCCGTACTGGCGATTGAAAAAGATTCTTTTATAAAACCATGGAGTCGATCATCCTTTCTTGAAGATTTATCTATTAAAAATTCCTGGAATCATATTGCATTTAATAATTATGGGGTTGACAATTCCTGCGAAAAAAAGCAGATTATTGCTTATCTATGTTTTCGTTTGGTGATAAACGAAATGCATATTTTAAAAATTGCTGTGGCACGTCAATGGCGTAATCAGGGGGTTGCATCCCGTCTTCTCGACCGATCTTTGAAGTCGGCCGTAAAAAACAAAGCAGATTCGGCCTTTCTTGAAGTCAGGGCCTCTAACACCGCAGCGATAACCTTCTATACCCAATTCGGTTTTCAAGTGATCGGAAGAAGGCCGAATTATTATTCAACTGATTATTATTTAAATGGCAGAGAAGACGCACTGCTAATGATGAAAAAGTTTAAGGAGCTTTAAACTGTAGTCAGTTTCTTTATCAAAAGAAGTCATAGTTATTCATTTTGCACATAAATATGAGTGAAAACCAAGCTGATATTTTGGGCATACGTAAAATAATATTAACAATTGGCCGTAGGTTCTACGGTGACAGCCTGTGGAGAAGCAGTAAGACCTAAGCTTTGGGTTCGGGCATCCTCTGTGAAGCAGGAATTTCTCATCATTCCTGCCAATGGGTAAGAATGACTAAGAAGAAAGGAACAGATAGAATGAGTTTAAAAATAGGGATCAACGGTTTTGGAAGAATAGGACGCGTTGTCTTCAGGGCTGCACTGAACAACCCTGAAGTTGAAGTAGTAGCTATTAATGATTTGACGGATCCGGCAACCCTGGCCCATCTTCTGGTTTATGATTCCGTACACGCAAAGCTGGAGAACAAAGTCATCGCCAAAGAAGATTCTATTGAAGTTGACGGAAAATCAATTGCGGTAACATCCATAAAAAATCCGGCAGACCTCCGTTGGAAAGAATTCGGCGTTGACATTGTGGCAGAATGTACCGGTTTTTTCACAGACCGTGAGAATGCATCCAAGCATCTTGCTGCCGGCGCAAAAAAGGTCATCATATCCGCACCGGCTAATAATCCTGATATTACCATTGTCATGGGAGTCAACTCAAATCAGTATGATCCCGAAAACCATAATATTATTTCAAATGCTTCCTGCACTACCAATTGCCTTGGACCGATTACCAAGGTCATCCTTGAAAATTTCGGGATAAAGTGCGGACTTATGACCACCATCCATTCTTACACGGGTGACCAGCGTCTTCTTGATTTTCCTCACAAAGACTTGCGCAGAGCAAGAGCTGCAGCTCTTTCCATGATTCCGACAACAACAGGCGCCGCCAAGGCCATTGGTCTGGTTATTCCGGAAATGGCCGGTAAACTCAACGGACTCTCCATTCGCGTACCTACACCGAATGTCTCTATTGTGGATCTTGTCGCCACAGTGGAAAAAGCCGGAATTACGGTTGAGGATGTCAACAATGCGCTTAAAGAAGCAGCTGAAGGGCCGCTTTCCGGCATACTCGGATACAGCGAAGCCCCCCTTGTATCTTCTGATTTCAATGGATGCCCATTGTCCTCAATTGTCGATGCGCCGACCACCTATGTCGTGGATGATATGGTCAAAATACTCTCCTGGTACGACAACGAATCCGGCTATTCAAACAGAATGGTCGATCTTGCCGCCATGATCGGTTCAAAACTTTAAAAGCTGTATATAAAGGCGCTCCGTTTGCGGAGCGCTTAACTTAACCAAGAACCTAATCATCCACTACAGAATTAGGAGACCGACAGTTATATGGAAAATCGTAGACCTCTTATCGCCGGAAACTGGAAAATGTTTAAAACCTGCCCGGAGGCTGTTGAAACAGCCGGTCGGCTTGTAGAACTTGTAACGGACGCAACGGATATCGACATTATGATTGCCCCGCCTTTTACGGCACTGTCATCCGTATGGGAGGTCATTAAAACAAGCCCGGTTCATCTTGGTGCCCAAAATTTTTTCTGGGAACCCGAAGGCGCCTATACCGGTGAAATTTCAGCTTCCATGATCAAGTCTACAGGGTGCACTTATGTTATTATCGGGCATTCGGAACGACGCCTGTTTTATGGAGAAACCGACGAATCGGTAAACAAAAAAATAAAAGCGGCGACGGCAGCAAACTTAATACCCGTTCTCTGCGTGGGAGAGACGGAAAAAGAACGTGAATCAAAAAAAACATTTTCCGTACTTGACAAACAGGTACAAAAAGGGTTAGAAGGATTTGTTTCCGACGAGTTAAAGGAGCTGGTTGTTGCATATGAACCTGTCTGGGCCATTGGGACCGGTAAAACTGCAACTACCGATCAGGCCCAGGAAGCTCATTATTTTTTACGTTCTTTAATAGAAAAAAAATTCGGAAATGTACTTGCAAATTCCGTCAGAATATTGTATGGAGGCAGCGTCAAACCGGGAAACATAGCAGAACTCATGGCAATGCCTGATCTTGACGGTGCGCTCGTAGGAGGTGCGAGCCTCAGCGCGGAAACATTTAGCGAAATCGTTCATTTCCAAAAATAAATTTGTGCTGGGGAAAAAGTTTTATGTCAATATTGATTGTCTTGGTTCATATTATCGTTTGTATAGCTCTTATACTGATTGTTCTGCTTCAGACCGGCAAAGGAGCCGATATGGGAGCGGCATTCGGCGGGGGCACCAGCCAGACGCTTTTCGGAGCTTCGGG
>JAFDHS010000412.1 GCA_019308655.1 Deltaproteobacteria bacterium | reverse complement strand
TTTAAGAAACCTTTCTATTCCCTGCTTAAGGGTTACCTGGGACATGGGGCATCCCACACATGCGCCTTGCAAGCGTACTTTAACAACCCCATCTTCTATATCAACAAGTTCTACGTTCCCTCCGTCCGCCTGAAGAGCCGGCCTGATTTTGTCGAGTACTTCCATAACCTTCTTTTTCATAACTTCCTGTTCCATAAGTCCTCCTTATAATTATATGTTTTTCAGTCCTGTTCCATCCATTATATCAGTCTTGGCTTCTTCTTTTATCATAAAAATCCTTTTTAAAGGCATCAAACTCGCCCCTGCATATTGCAGACCGCATATTTTTTACAAGATTTACATAATAATGGACATTGTGGATCGTGTTCAAGCGATAAGCAAGGAGTTCTCTTCCCATTAAAAGATGACGAAGGTAGGCCCTGGAATAATTACGGCAGGTATAACATGTACAGTCAGGATCTATGGGGCCGGTATCATTTTTATAACGGGCATTGGAAATGTTAATTTTTCCGGATTCGGTAAAAAGCTGGCCATTCCGGGCGTTTCGGGTGGGCATAACACAGTCGAACATGTCCGCCCCAAGAGAAACAAGCTCTACAAGGTCCTCCGGTGTTCCGACACCCATAACATATTTGGGCTTTGTTTTCGGCAGCAACGGAAGGGTAAAGTCCGCCACTTCAAGCATGATTTCCTTGGGCTCTCCAACACTCAGCCCGCCGACCGCATAACCCGGAAAATCCATTTCGGCAAGGGCATGGGCGGAAATCCTGCGAAGGTCTGTGAACATCCCTCCCTGTACAATACCGAAAAGCGCATTCTCTTTCTCCGTATGGGTCTCCCATGTCTTCTTACACCTTTTTGCCCAGCGGGAAGTCAGTTCCAAAGCCTCTTTTGCCGCATTTTTGTCGGCAGGATAGGCGATGCACTTATCTAAGCACATGATAATATTGGATCCGAGGCAAATCTGTGTTTCAACAGCCTTTTCAGGCGTCAGCAAATGTTTTGACCCGTCAATATGGGATTGAAAGGCAAAGCCCTCTTCGGTAGTTTTGGAAATTTTTGCAAGGGAAAAAACCTGAAAACCACCACTGTCGGTCAGAATGGGCTTATCCCAGTGCATGAAGTTATGAAGACCGGAAAAAAGATTGATCACATCACAGCCCGGCCTGAGATACAAATGATAGGTATTGCACAGTATGATCTGTGCACCGCAATCCGCCACCTCTTCCGGAGATAAGGATTTTACGGTACCAAGGGTCCCGACAGGCATAAAGACGGGGGTTTCAACAGTTCCCTTGAGCGTATGAAGGACACCCGCCCTTGCACGTGTACACCCGCCCTTGCACGTGTCTCTTTTGATTCTGCAACTATCTTGAAATTAAACATGTTTTTGTTTTTTTGGGGTAGTAGTTTTTATATAATCAACATGGCGTCACCATAACTGTAAAAGCGGTACTTATTCCGGATCGCTTCCTGATATGCATTCAGAATTCCGGTGCGGCCTGCAAGAGCGGATACAAGCATGAGAAGGGTTGATTTCGGCAGATGGAAATTGGTAATCATTGCATCCACTGCTTTAAATTGGTAACCCGGATATATAAAAAGGTCACAATTGCCTGTACCGGCGACTATATGCCCGTCCGTATCCGATGCATATTCGAGGGTTCGCACCGTTGTGGTCCCTACCGCCACGATGCGGCGCCCTTCTTTTTTGGCATGGTTTATAAGGTCTGCGGTTTTTCCGGAAATAGAAAAAAACTCCGAATGCATTTTGTGCTCCCTTATGTCGGAGACTCTTACAGGTAAAAAAGTCCCGTAACCGACATGAAGGGTAATTTCAGCAACCCGAATGCCTTTTGATTTGAGTTTATCAAAAAGATCCCCGGAAAAGTGAAGTCCCGCCGTCGGTGCGGCAACCGCACCCTTTTGTGAAGCATATATCGTCTGATAAGATGTTCTGTCATCGCAGGGCGTCTCTTTACCTTCGCCCCGCTTTATGTAGGGCGGCAGAGGCATATCTCCTATGCGGTAAAGAAGAGTTTCAAAATCCTCCGTGCTTAAAAATCTTAACGTATAAACGCCGTCCTCAAAGCCCATAACCTCGGCTCTCAGTCCATGATCAAACAACAACATGG
>JAFDHS010000036.1 GCA_019308655.1 Deltaproteobacteria bacterium | reverse complement strand
CTGTAGTGGAACATCGTGTTCCGCCGGCCGTGGTCTTCGCCAAGCAGGAGGAGTGCGGTCTGATCGATACCATCCGTGACGCGGTCGTTGGGTATCTTGTCAAGTGCCCCCGCCAAGCGGGCAGCCGTCGTGAATAGGTCTGTAATGTGCAGAATGTCCACCGGATCCTGATTGGGCGCGATCATGCCCGGCCACCAAGCCATTGCCGGCACGCGGACACCACCCTCGAGCACATCGCCCTTGCTGCCGCGAAGCCAAGTGTAGCCCGAGTTTGGATAGAATACGTACATCGGCCCGTTATCGCTGATCCAGACGACCAACGTGTTTTCGGCAATCCCTTCAGTCTTCAACGTGTCGAGCAGTTGCTTCACGTGCGCATTATGCGCTGCCATTTCGGAAGCCTGAGGGTTGGCTTTGTCCACATGCTCGTCATTGTGGTGGGCCTTCGATCCATGAATCTGCTGAGTGTAGGTCGCCCAGTAGATGAAGAAGGGATTATCGTCTTTCGCCTTGTCCTTGATGTAAGATTTGATCTGTTTGATCGACTCAGCTTCAAAGGCTTCCTGTCTATCAGAACCGAGCTTTCCGGCAACGCCCTCAATGGGCGTGCGCCCTTTGCCTTTTCGCCCAACGTAGCCGGACACCGACAGATCGATTCCCGTGCGCTGCTTGTATTCCTCTTCACCGGGGAAATCATAGAAAGGCGCACGGGCTGTGTTGGGCGCGTCTTTATACATGTCGAAAGAGCTAGGCCAGGCGTCAGGCGCGCCGTTCCACAGGCCATAGTACGCATAGTCGAAGCCTTGGTTCTCCGGTGCGTGCTCGGGCTCGTCACCCAGGTGCCACTTACCCCACATGGCGGTGTTGTAACCAGCTTGAGAAAGCACTTCGGCCGTCGTCACTTCTTTGGACGAAAGCCCATCAATTTGACCGGGCCAGAGGACGCTCAGTAAGCCCGTGCGGACTGGATGCCGCCCGGTCATGATCGCAATGCGTGAGGGTGTGCAGCTTGGTTCGGCGTATGACGACCAGAAACGCATTCCCTCGGCGGCCATCTTGTCGAGCTCGGGAGTGGGTGTACCACGGTGTTTCCCGCCGCCTTGCCAACCCAGCTCACCCCAACCTACATCGTCGGCCAGGATGTAGATGATGTTGGGTTTTTTGCCGAACTTTTTCTTCAGCTTGGCAAGCTTTTGATTGATCTGTTGATCTTCAGCACCCCATTTGTCTTTGTTTTTTTTCGCCATCTGCACATAGGGCGCATCCGGCTGGATGGCATAGGCACTTAACGGGAGTGCAATGCACATCATGGCTACAAACAGAATCGTTGGTATTTTTGAACTTTTCATTTCTTCCTCCTTTAACGGGTTGAAATAAAACAGGTTTAAAAAACCACATCCGGCGCGCCTCCTGGCGAGGCGGCGGCTCCCTCGCTTTCGGGACCGCCATGGGATCAAATCCGGTATTTGCTCCATGGCCCATAAGTAACACCAATGTTCCTGCCAAAATTTTATTTCGCATGATTAGCCTCCTTCAGGCCCGGATAGCGAGGCCGACATCCCATTTCATGTCGGAATGCAACCGCGTCGGAATTGTTTTCCAATTTGGCGGCTATATCCTGATGGAGATGCATTAATCGTCTTGCCGTTGCATTCCCTTGATAAAATCGAGCATCCGATGGCCGGTCCCATTTGAGGGGTATTTGGCAATCATCTGCTCGGCGATGCGCCGGGCATCCTCGTACCGCTTTCGTTTGAGGTAGTATTCGGCCAGTGCCTTCAGATAGTTCATATTTTTCGGTTCAAGTTTCAGGGCCCTCGTCAGTGCGGCTTCTGCCTCCATATCCCTCTTTAAGTAGTCCAGAATCAGACCCAGATTGTAGTGAATCCGTGAATGACCGGGCAGGCCGCGGGCTGCGGTAGAGAGGTAGAAAGAGGCTTCCTCGTATTTCTCCCGTTCCGCCAGCAACAGGCCCAGAGAGTAGGTCACTTCGTCCATTTGAGGATGTGCTTGAACAACTTCACGCAGCAGCCGTTCGGCTTTGTTGTTTTTGCCGAGCTGATTGTAAAGCATCGCAAGGTTCACCTTGGCCGGATAGAATTCATTGTCGATGCGAATGGCCGCCTGATAGTTTTCTTCTGCCTTTTGGATCCGGCCCAGGCTAGTATACATGTTGGAGAGATTATGCCTGGAGGGCGCAAAATCGGCCGTATATTCCATGGCCTGTCGATATTCATCCAACACCGCCTGAAACTTCTTCTTCTGCTCGGCACTTAATTTTTCGGGTGGAAGGCCTGTCAGACTTCGTGCGGCTTCGATTCTTACGGCTTTGACAGGATCATATAAAAGCGGAACCATGAGCTGGATTCGTTTTTGAAGGGGCAAAGCATCCAGTCGGTTGATGGCAGTCTGGCGCATGAGAGGCTCCTCATCAGAGAGGGCCCGTTCATAGGCTGATTCCATCTCTTCTCCCGAATATGAGGCCAGTAATGAAAGGGCGGTCGCCCGGACAATTGGCGGGAACAACCTGTCGTCTACAAGGCGGATTAAATCCTTTTGTGCTTCCGGTAAAGCCCTGCGTCCCGCGTCAATGACGGTTCCATAATGGGGCTTGTATTTACTCCCATACCATTTCGTGATGTATTCGGCCGCCCATCGGTTTGATTGATTGATGTGGCACCGGTTGCAGGCGTTGGGGACACCCAGGGTCTCGCTGAGGTCAGGCCGGGGCACCCGGAAGCTGTGATCGGGTCGATAGTCGATTCCCATGTAATATCTGCCGGGTATGTGGCACTGTTCACACTGAGCGCCCGTGCCGACGTCGAACAGGATTTTGCCGTCGCGGGATCTGATGGGTTCCCCTTTTTCTCCTTTCTTCTTGTGGAAATGGTGGGTCTTGGTGTCATAAATGTCGGCCCTGTGACACTGAAGGCACAGTTGATTGCCCTGCTTGATCCGCTTGACACTGTGCACATCGTGACAGTCGTTGCAGCGCACGTCCCGGTCATACATTTTACTCTGCACGAAGGAAGCGTAGACGTAGACTTCTTCGATAATCTGGCCGTCAGAGAAGTACATCCCCGGTGACAAAAGCTGGGGTACGCCGTAATTTAAAAGATTTTTGATGTCATGGGCGTTATCTCCCAGAGACATCCGCCGCGAGTGACACGGTGCACAAAGTTCCACCTGTTGTTGCGAGGTCACTCCGGAAGTTTTCACGACCAGCCCATAATTATCCGTCGCGGTACGCACCATTTCAGGCGCTTCGGCCCATTTAACGTGCAAAGATCCCGGACCGTGGCAGGCTTCACAGCTGACGTCAATTTCCGACCAGGTGGTTTCATAGGTATCGGTTTTTGGGTCATAATTTTTTTTAAGATTCGTTGAGTGGCATTCGGCACACATGCCGTTCCAGTTTAAGCCGGCATTCGTCCAGTACAGCCAATCAGCGGGATCCAACGGTTCATCGGGGTAAAGGTGGTACCACTTCTTTTCTTTCACATTCCAGGCAATGGGCAGGCACTGCAAGCGTCCGCCGGGAAAAGGCACCAGGTACTGCTGCAGCGGATAGCAGCCAAACGTATGGGTGATTTCAAAATCGCCCATTTCACCCTTCGGTCCCCGGGTGTAAACATAAAACTTTTCATTTTTCCGATAGAAGCGGGATTTGATACCGGAATACTCGAAAACCGAATTATTGAAGTCCCCCAGCACACTTTCTTCCGTGGCCATATCCATGGCTTTGTCGTGGTGGGAGCCTCGCCACTTCTCATACTCATGCTTGTGGCACTCCCTGCATTTATCCGCACCGACAAAGGTCGCAACCGGCTTTGTATCAGCAGGCTTGCAGGTGTATTTTACCTTTAGCAAATAAGCAGGAATGGAAAGAACAATGACGAGCGTTGCAATTAATCCGGTTATTTTCCAACCCTTCATGCCATTCACCATAGATTAAACTTCGATCCCAGAGAAATACTTACAGTTAGAAGAATTGAATCCGTTTTTATTTGTCCTTCAAAAGAATCGACACCAGTACCAGTATCGAGAATCAAGCATCAAATTCTCTTTGCGTACATCACTTGTTCCGGCCGGAATTCACTGCGTCTAATCGGTTTGCGGGTGTCAACTTTGATAATCTCATTTTCGATCGTAACGGGATAGATATCCAGCGCACGGGGAGCAGGGGGACTGATGACGTTACCCTTGATGTCAAATACGGAGGCATGGCAGGGGCAGGTAAATTGATTATTTTTTGAATCCCAGGGCACCGTGCATCCCAGGTGGGTGCACTTGCGAGACAGTGCCAAAAATCCACCGTCTTCCAAACACGCCAGGTAAAAATGCCCTCTGACAATTGCTGTTACCGAATTGGGTTCAAAATCGCCGACCGGGCCGGCCGTTATGATGCTGCCGAAACCGCCTTCGCTGGTTCGGGGCTTGCGCGGACGCAGAAAGGCAAAGACGACTCCAATGGATTCAGCAAAAACAACCAGCCCCAGTCCGAGCCAAAGTTTTGACAGGAACGATCGACGGCCAGGCTCGGCCGTATCTTTAATTTTTTTTAGATTTGAAGACATAATCAGTGAAATTCCTAACAATAAGTGACTTTAATCTGCCTCGCTGTTTCTTCTTTTAACCTCCGGTTTGGTTCGAGCATCAGAATCTATTTTTTATCTATCATGAAGAGGATAGCTCCGGATTCCAAGGCCATGTCAAGGCCATTCCGGGGCCTCTGAACCATATACCGGTAACGGTTAAAATGATAAATGAAACCAGCAGCAAAATAAATAAAGTTTGAATGGTCTCATTTGTGGATGCATTATATTTTCTTTTTATCAGTCTATGAAACCCTGTAATGCCGGCAAGAATAATGGCTGCCGGAAAAAATCCGTTGCTGATTAAAGTTGGAAGACCGGGGATCGAAGCGGTAAAATTCATGAAATATTCATCGGTTATGATGGCCGGCGGCGTTATAACAAGTGCGGTAATTGCGGCAACGATACCCATGCGGCGTCCTTTGCGCGAAAAAAACCAGACTCCTCCTGTCCTCCTATTGGATTGATATGTTAAATATGGCAGGAGGATTAACGTTCCGGTGACAAGAACTGGAATAATCAAAACCGCAAACACAGGGTGAAAATGCATCAGCAACTCCTGTATTCCCATAAAATACCAGGGGGCTTTGGCCGGATTGGGACTCATCCCCGGATTGGCCGGAGATTCCAATGGGGCATCAAACAGAATCGAAAATACCAGAATGAAAGCGACCAAAACCAGGGCAACGGTCAGTTCGCGAAGGACCAGGTTCGGAATGGTTGGGACATACCCGGGTTTTGTATCGGATTGATCATCCAAAGATGCGGGGATAATCACGCCGCCGGCCTTTCGCACCCGCCAGAAGTGAAATGCCATACAGATCAGAAGACATACGGGAAGAATTGCCGTGTGGAACGTATAAAACATCAATAGCGCCGCCGGTCCGATTTCTGGACCGCTCCGCAACATTTTCTGCAGCCAGGTTCCCACACCGGGTATGTATTCAACCATCCCTGTACAAATGGTGATCGCCCAGAAGGCCAACTGGTCCCATGGCAATAAATAACCTGTGAAATTTGAGATAAGAACGAAAAACAGCAGAAACAGGCCGATGATCCAGTTGAACCGGCGTGGAGAGTGAAAGGCGCCGGTAAAAAAGACCCGCAGCATGTGTAAAAAAACCACAATCACCAGCAGGTTGGCACACCAGTGATGAATATTGCGAATCAATTGTCCAAACCAAACTTCGTTTTGAAGGACAAGAATTGATTCATAGGCCTTGCCGGGAAGCGGCACATAAACGAACTTCAACAGAATGCCTGTCAAGGCCAGAAGCATCACCAGAACCAGAGCCATTCCGCCGAGCCCCCAGGTGAGGGAAAATTTCAGGGCCGGTTCAGGCACTGTCCGCGGCCGGAAGTGCAAAATCAGGCTGTCGGTTATGATCCGCTTGCATTCCTGTTCGGTTTGCGGATAGACAGGACCGCGAATGATGGAATGCCGAATACGACTAAAAAATCCGTTCAGGTTATAAGTCATTTTTTCCTGTCGTTTCGGGAAATAGAGGGGCTTTAAATGCAGTGACTCCCCGTCACTCTCGCTTGCCCCCCATCACATCTGTCTTCCAATAGCGTCAACATGAGGAAGCGAAATTTTATATTTACGCCATTGATGAAAAGGCATTCAACACGGGTTAGAAGAACCACCTGAACCCCGTTTCAAAAGACCATTTCCGGTCACCTGAATTATCGTCGGAATCGACACCGAAACCCGGCTTAACATAGATGATGCGCCCTGGAGCCAATAGCTTGCCGACCTCGGGACCGATCCATGCCGAGAAGTGGCTGTTCTCAAAGTCGTAGATCGCCTGAACTTCAGGCAAAAGGTAAATACCGCTGGGATGCACCGGCAGCATGAAAAAATAGCGTCCGATGTACTGGCTCACGTCGTCACGATCGCTGTCACCCCACGCATCGAAGCTGTAAAAGTTCATCAGGGCCAAGAAGGCCCCCGGGGCCGGCCAGAAGCCGATATCCCGCACTATGGTGACCATCGGCTTGATCAGGAATTGCTCGCCACCGAGCACATCCTCATTGGCTGTGGGAAACACAAACTCAGCGCCGAACATCCAGTCACATTTGAGAAAATCCAAATCGCTTCGGTAAAAGAACCTCAGGTTCATGTCACCAATGCCGGTCTCCTTGCCGTCAAACTCGTCGCTTGATGGGATAGGCAAATCACCCGGCAGGGGCACGCCACCGCCGGGAACATTACTCAGGCCGTTCTTAAAGGCGTCCGTGTCGGTGATGTCCCGCTCGTAGGCCAGCGGAATTTCGTAAGTCATGGCAAACTTCTTGGATAATGGAATCAAGCCAAAGAGTACGAGCTCGTTTTGCTCCAGCCCGTTTTCCAGTTCCGTGTAACGGTAATAAGGCATGAACTTCGGGGCGAAGTCACGCGGATCAGTTCCGGTTTTCCCTATACCTTCTTTCTTCTCCTCTGCGGCTAAAAGCGATCCACACATAAACAGGGCTAAAAAAAACACCAATGTCATACAGACGAATTTACTCTTTTTACCGTTCATTGAGATTCTCCTTTTCTGTTTAAGTTTAAGATGTTAACCGATCTTTTCCCTGAATTTGCGGGCGTTAAAGATCTCCCTTTTCAGTCTATTGATTGCACTGCTACCTGAGCTGAATCAGTTCAAACTAAATTCTATTGCACGACAATTATTTTGAGCGGTCGGGACTCCGAATAGAAAAAGACGACCTCAATCCGGTGTCAATTGAGTTGTTTTGTTAATGGAAAAGCAATATTTGTGCCAAAATAGCAACCTACAAAATAGTGTTAACTTTCCGACAGGTTAAGATAGTTATCCCAAAAGCAAAAAAAATAACCTGTTTAAAATACTGTAAAAAAATACTTGATTTTATGAAATTGATTTCTCATTGTGGAAGGTTTTACATACCTTAACCCAAGTCCATGGATTGTTCTTTTTTCTTTGTCAATTTGGGATAATTATGGTTTTTTTGGTTTCAGCAACTTTTTTAATCCCGAAGGTTTATAATTTGTTGATATTATTGAAGCTGATACTGAACGCTCTCAACTTGTAAAGATGCTTCAATTTTATGACCTATCTCAACTTAGTGTTGATAAGTATCTTTTCATATAGTATTATAAAAACTTTTCTTGTAATTTTTTGTAAGAAAGCGAGCGCGTCAACCACCCCTCCTGAATCATAGATTCAGAAGGGGCTTGTAAAAGCCCAGGTTGACTACATTCAGCCACCGGCATTTAGCTGATGGGGCTACGTTACTCAGGAATATATAG
>JAFDHS010000411.1 GCA_019308655.1 Deltaproteobacteria bacterium | reverse complement strand
CGGAAGAAACAGAATGGCCGACATGGCAAGGATAATGTAAGTAGTCCACATCAGATAAGAGTGAGTTTCTCTCCCTTCAATGCTTGCCAAATTATAAAACGGACTTTCGGACAGGCGCTGAAAAATGTCGGCAAATCCATCGTACATGAAATAAGTGACAAAAATTCCCGCAGCTAAAAAGCCGATTAACTTGACCAGACATTCCACAGCCAGCGCCATGATCATGCCCTCGTGACGCTCGGTAGGATCCAGGTGTCTTACCCCGAAGATAATGGTAAAAACGATCATCAAGACAACGACAATGGGACCTACCTCGTGTCCGCTCCAGAAGGTCGGTGTATCGCTGTAAGTCGTAATGAGGGTAAACGTAGATAAAATAGCTTTTAATTGAAGAGCAATATAAGGCATGGTGCCCACAAGGGTAACAATGCCGAAATAAAATCGGCAATACTGGTGATACGGTGGGCGTTTTTGATTCGTACAAGCTTGCGAAGAACCGTCCATCCGAGGATAATGGCAATGGTGGGTCCCAGATAGATCGCAAGGAAGAGCATACCGGAAGTGGCGGCTTTGCCGACACTTCCGTAGTACATCCATGCCGTGCAATAAACTGCCAGGGAAAGAGAATAAACAACAGGATTATCAGCCGGACTTTTCCCCCTGATGGTTTTCCGTTCCGCCCACATAGCGATCAGAAACAGAAATACCGCGTAAAGGAAAAAAACAATGATAACCGTCAAAGGATTAAACATCCGCCACCTCGTCTTTTTTCTTTTCCCCGCTTTGGTTTGAGACTTTTGTATTATGATCGCCCAGGCTATAAACAGATAGATGAAAACAGAATAATTGTAACCGCCTTCGGCTATTCTCAGAATCGGCCAGCCGAATAAAACCAGGCTGATACAAAACAGAAAAAAATGAAACTCCGGCTTTCGGAATAGATTTTTCAGGTTTTCCATCAATTATCCTCCTTGCCGCCTACCCAAATAAGATGTTTTGTACGAATTAATTTTGTTCGGAGCCGAAGCCCTTAAAGAAATTAGAAACACGGATTCGATTGGGATCAATTTATTCCATTGGTTTTTTACATTAAAAAAATAGTTTTATCTTACTTAAGATTCAATAGATTCAATATTTATTCAAACAAATCCCAAATTTTCATTGATACCGGCTAAAAATTTCGTCTTTTTTATTGGGTTTTTGGGGTTTGCCTTTTACTTTAAATCTTTATATACTTTGTCTAAATCTCAGATTTTTTTGACATAAAAAACATAAGGTTCAGAATTAAGATACACATCACAAAGACAATAAATAATGAACACCTATCTTTTCTACGATTTAGAAACAACCGGACTCAACAAAGCTTTTGACCAGATTTTACAATTTGCCGCCATTCGTACCGATATGAAACTCAAGGAAACGGAACGCTGCAAAATCATGGTTAAATTGCGTCCGGATGTTATTCCTTCGCCTCGCGCCATGATCACCCATCGTATCTCTATCACCGACGCCATGTCCGGCATATGCGAGTTTGAGGCCGTTAAGCAGATACATGGCATGATGAATACACCCGGTACCATTAGTCTTGGTTATAATACGCTGGCGTTCGATGATGAATTTCTTCGGTTCTCCTTTTACCGGAACCTGTTGCCCCCCTATACCCATCAGTACGATAATGGGTGCAGTCGTATGGATTTGTTTCCCATGGCTATCCTCTACCGACTGTATAAAAAAGAGGGATTAATCTGGCCCGAGGTTGAGGCAAAGCCGACGTTAAAGCTGGAACATCTCAGCAAGGCCAACCGCCTTGCCTCCGGTCCGGCGCACGATGCACTCGTGGATGTCGAGGCCACTGTAGAACTGGCGCGCAGATTTTATAAAAAGCAGAAGATGTGGGATTATCTTGTCGGCTGTTTTAACAAAGGAACGGATCGCAGTCGTATCGAGAATCTGCCGATATCTTTTCAAAACACCTCGGGAAACCACTGTAAGGCATTAATGGTCAGCGGTAAATACGGATCAAAACTTCAGTATCAAGTACCGGCACTTTCCATAGGGAATTCAATTCCCTACGGCAACCAGTCACTTTGGCTGCGTCTTGATCAGCCTCAGTTGCGTGATACCACACCTGAAACGATTCCTGAGAAGACCTGGGTAATCCGTAAAAAATACGGTGAATCACCGATCGTATTACCACCATTTGACCGCTATCTGGAAACTTTAAGCCGGGAACAGCTTTCAACCACAAAAGAAAATCAACAGTGGCTGAAATCACACACTGAACTTTTTCAAAAGATTATCAACTATCATCGTGAGTTCAAATACCCTCCGATTGATAATCTGGATGTAGACGCCGCACTCTATGAAAATGGGTTTTTATCCCGCAAGGAGCAGGAATTGTGCCGTAAATTTCACACGATACCCCTAGCTGAAAAAGCACAACTTCTGAAGCATTTCCCAAATGCCGACACACGCAAATCAGCCGTTCGTTTGATTTTCAGAAACTATCCCTTAGAAAGCCTGCCCACAGGAGATGCAAAATATTTCACCAAAGCATTTAAAGACTATATGCAGCAGGTCAACCCGTCAAATAATGACAACGCCTTGCTGGATTACAAGGGCGAAAGACGTACTACACCTTCAGATGCACTGGTAGAAATCAACCGGCTTAAAGATGAACCCGGTTTGGACGGTATGCAAATTCAATTACTTGATGAACTGACGGATTATATC
>JAFDHS010000035.1 GCA_019308655.1 Deltaproteobacteria bacterium | reverse complement strand
GATTCCCTGTTTTCGAGAAAAATGGTCCAGCCTTTCGGAGTTTATCAAAGAGATCAAACAGCGGTTTACCTTTTTTTATAATAAAAGGCATAATCGTCGGGGCACCCTCTGGGGCGATCGCTTCAAGAGCGTTATTGTTGAAAACGGTGAGACCCTTATCAACTGCCTGGCTTACATCGATCTGAATCCGATTCGTGCCGGCATCGTAAACCGTCCTGAAGACTATCGCTGGTGCTCGCTGGGGTATCATATTCAGACGTTAAATAAGAACGACTTTCTTTTCCTGGATTTCGGCCTCAGAGAATTTGGGGAGATGGATGACGCTGAACGTCTACGGCGCTACCGCCGGTATGTTTATGAAGCTGGCGCTTTGAAAAAATCGGGAAAAGAACACGGGAATATAAATATAATTGATGGGGAAACACTGGAAAAAGAACGGAATAATGATTTTAATCTGGGCCGGGCACAGCGGTTCCGATATCGCACCCGTTACTTTACCGATTCAGGAATTATCGGAACCAAAGCCTTTGTTTCAAAAAACTATCAGCGATTTAAACAAATTTATCATACAAAAAAGGAAAAGATACCCAAGCCGATTAGCGGCCTTGAGGGGATCTATTCGTTAAAGCGGTTGGCGGAGTAAGTTTTATTATAACGTTACTTTCATCTTTATTCCCCGTGCCTGTCCTGTCAATCAATGCTGGAAAATAAACAGGCAACGGGGCAACCATAAGGGATTGCCCCTACAAAATCAACATCAAGGGAAATGGCCAAACCTTGATCTGTGACTATAAGAAATTGCTTAATGCAAAAGATGGGCACGCTCCGCTTTGCCCATCCTACATCTACATCTACATCTACATCTACTACATCTACATCTACATCTACATCGTTACACTCATTCGGGAATTCCGGGTAGAGTCATTGACTTATCCACTGAAGCCGGTTGTTGATATACGCCTGGCAGGAGAATCAAATGTTAGCAGCTTTTTCTAATGCCTCAGAAGCCCACTGATTTATGCTCTTTCCATGCACCTGGGCAGCAGTTGCTACGGCAGCATGGATATCTGGCGAAACCCGCAGCATCAGTTTGCCGGAATAAGGCTTTTGCGCAGGTCTTCCTGTTTCTTTACTTATGGCGATGTAATTATCAACGGATTCATGAAATGCATTTTCCAGTTCATTAACTGTAGAGCCGTGAAAGCCGACAATATCCTTAATGCCAGCCAGATGTCCGACAAAAATGCGGTCCTCCTCGTCGTATTCAATGTGGGCAATATAGCCCTTGTATTTCATCATATTCATGGAGTTATACCTGCCTGCTTCAAAAACTTACGCGCATCTTTTACACGATACCGTAATGCCGTTTTATCAGGATGCGGGCGGTGGAAATCCGCCCGTACATCGTTCAAAACAAAACTGACAGCGGAACCCGCTCTTTCAGTACGAACCGCACCCAAAGCCAGAAACAACGCCTCAATTTTGCGCCATTCAATGTTACCATTAACCGGATCAGTGAAGATTAATTTGAGCGTTTTTCTGTGTGTACTGTTCATGAAATAAAAGATATCATATTACGCTATCATTGCAAGCGAGAAATGAAGAATTCCGCGAACACCTAAAAAAGAGTTCATTATGTTGCGGGGAATTCCGGGGACACCTTACTCAATTCTTGACAAGAACCGGAATATTTGACTTTTATAAAATCATGGCACGAATAGCAAAAGCAGTAGCGCCGTGAATCCCGAAGGGAATGGGGTCAACCCTTGATTATTGATTAAGAAATTGTCGATTGGCAAGGGATGCTCGAAACGCAATTTGGCACAAATGGTGAAATTTAAGGAGGAATGGGGTCAAACCTTGATCTGTGACTATAAGGGGAATTCCGGGTAGAGTAGAGAACAGGCCATTCGGCCTGCCCTCCCTCATCAAACCGTGCATACGGTTCTCCCGTACACGAGAATTCCGGGGACACCTTACTTAATTATTGACAAGAACCGGAATATTTGACTTTGATAAAATCATGGCACGAATAGCAAGAGCAGTAGGAGGGAATGGGGTCAAACCTTGGAATTCCGGGGACACCTTACTTAATTATTGACAAGAACCAGAATATTTGACTTTTATAAAATCATGGCACGAATAGCAAGAGCAGTGGCGCCGGGAATCCCGCATCATGTAACACAGCGGGGAAACAGACGGCAGCAGACATTTTTCAACGATGAAGATTACCAATCCTATTTGGAGTTAATGTCGGAATGGGGTATGAAGTTTCAAGTGGAGACGTGGGCCTATTGTCTTATGCCAAACCACATTCACCTGATTGTCGTACCTGAAACGAAGGATGGTTTAACTCCGGCAATAGGTGAAGCGCACAGACGATACACCAGACGGGTCAATTTTCGTGAAGGATGGCGTGGGCATTTATGGCAGGGAAGGTTTTCATCTTTTATCATGGAAGAGAGTTATAGTTATCCGATATTGAAACCCATCATTTTAAAATGAGGCGCCTCGTTCCCATGCTCCTGCGTGGGAATGCATACCTAAATTCCGTAGATCGGAATGTAAGTTTTCAGTATCGTAGTACTATATCTGCTGGCATGTACGAGATATGGCATCTGGGGGTCAAATCTTTAATATTGACAAATACGCTGACCGGGCCATTCTGATGGAAAGTCTCTATCATTTTGGTAATATAACACAGGCTGAAATTGGTCAAATGGTTGGAAAAATTGATTACAGTTCGGTGAGTGTTGCCCGAAAACGATTACGCATAAATATGGAAAAAGATTTGTCTTTAAAAACGCGATTTCAGAACATATTGTATGAATTGTTAAGATTAAAGATTTAACCCCTAACCCTTTTGTGACCACCTAACTCGCATCAGCGCCCCACTTTCGGAACATGGCTACAACTTCTTCATGAGTAGCTATTTCTCCTCGCTCCACCTCTGACAGGCCGTCTTTTACCTCTTTGACTAACCATTCCTCATACTCAAGAAATCGGTCTATCGCCTGCTTGATAACCCATGATCTTGAGCGGCTTAATGTCTTTGCCAGACCGTCAACACGGCCTAACACATCGTCATCGATTCGAACTGTAGTTGTTTTCATAATGCACCCCCAAAAAAATTGTATTCTAAAAATACCCACGAATACGCTTAGAGTCAACTCAATAAACGAAGGCAGGCATCGGGAGGCTTCTATTGACCGCATGCAGGGCTTAGCACTAAAATCGGTAGAATCTGAATTTTTTAGATTGTGTTGCAAAAAAGTACCAACTGCTGCTAGAAACACTCCATCAGAAAGGTGATCACATAAAACAAGCCTTCAGACGGATTAAAATTCAAGAATGCTAAAGGTCCACAAAATAATCCACATTGACATGGATGCATTTTACGCATCGGTTGAGCAAAGGGACCGACCTGAACTAAAGGGAAAACCGGTCGTCGTGGGAGGCCATCCCCATGGCAGAGGGGTGGTCGCGACCTGCTCATATGAGGCCAGAAAATTCGGGATACACTCTGCGATGCCTTGCGCCCGGGCCTATAAATTATGTCCGGAGGCTATCTTTCTCAAACCGCGCTTTGACGTATATAAACGGGTCTCCCGGGAAATCAGAGAAATTTTTTATGAATATACGGATCTCGTTGAGCCCTTATCCCTGGATGAAGCGTTTCTTGACGTCACCACCAACAAAAAGCAAATTGCATCTGCTACTCGGATTGCCCAGGTGATCAGAAAAAAAATCTATGAAAGAACAGGCCGGTTGACGGCTTCGGCAGGAGTCTCATTTAACAAGTTTCTGGCTAAAGTGGCATCGGATTTTAATAAACCAAACGGCATTACCGTTGTCCCGCCACACGAGGCAGAGGCATTTATCGATAAACTGCCCATAAGAAAGTTTTATGGTGTCGGCAAAGTAACCGAAAAAAAGATGCTCAATCTCGGGATCAAAACGGGTGCTGATTTAAAGAGAATCGAGAAGGACCGATTGGTATCGTTCTTCGGGAAAGCCGGCAAATATTTTTATGACATTAGCCATGGAAATGATACCAGACCGGTTCAGGCCCATAGGATAAGGAAATCAATCGGCAAAGAAACGACGCTCCGCGAGGATATCGACGATATTTATCAGATAATGGATATACTGGAGGCCATCGCCGTTGGATTGGAAGACGACCTTAAAAAGCATGACATCAGAGGCACGACCGTTACGCTGAAGGTAAAATATTTTGATTTTCAATCCATTACAAGAAGCTTAACGGCCCAAGAGCCGATTAAAGAAGCCCGGGTTATGATGAATCATGTCAGATCATTGCTGAATAAGACCGAGGCCGGGAGAAAGAAAGTCAGGTTGCTGGGGATTTCGATTTCAAATTTTGCCGGCATCGACAACAAGGAGCGCAGATATAAACAGCTCTTGCTGCCGTTTAGGAACGGGGATTCATGGTAGAGATTCCTTAGTTCGGCCTGACGCTCTTCCGATATGTTTATCACCTTCAGACTGCACGAGAAGGGAATGGGGTCAAACCTTGATCATTGATTAAGCAATTGTTGATTGGCAAGGGATGCTCGAAACGCAATTTGGCACAAATGGTGAAATTTAATGCAAAAGATGGGCACGCTCCGCTTTGCCCATCCTACATCTACTACATCTACATTGTTACACTCATTCGGGAATTCTTGTCCCCGGAATTCTTTTACAATAAAGGAATTGAAAGCTATAATGGATCACGTTATAATATAATTTATGATACAATCTTTCAAAACTACAGGCACAGAGGACATCTTTGACGGCTCTCGGCATCTCGAGCTGCCAGGAAATGCTGTCCACAATCAATTTGGCCTGTTGTGCGCCGAAAGTTGGATCAAATCAACCGAGTTCGAGATGTCAGTGAACTCAAGGTACCTCCAGGAAACCGTCTGGAGCGCCTAAAGGGTGATCGAGAGAATCAGTACAGTATCCGGATTAATAAGCAATACCGAATTTGTTTTACATGGGAGGAAGGCCATGCCTACGAAGTCGAAATCACAGACTACCACTAATGGAGTTGTTGGCCGGAGACTCCCCCGAAAGCGTCCTCCAACCCATCCAGGGGAGATGCTCTTCGAGGAGTTTGTTAAGCCCCTTGAGTTAACAAAGGCAGAGCTTGCTCGCCGTCTGGGTGTTTCGTACCCTCGTCTTAACGAAATCATCAAGGGTCGGCGTTCGGTAACTGCAGATACTGCTTTGCGGCTGTCTCGTGTGTTGGGTATGTCAGCAGATTTTTGGTTAGGTTTGCAGCAGGATTGGGATCTTTGGCACGCCATGAATAGTCCAGAGGCGAAGAGGATTTTTCGGCTGAAGCCAATTTCTCGGGATGAAAAAAATGTCGCATAACCAGGCAGCAATTCTAATTTTGACCATTAATTTTGTAATCGCATATAGTTTTTCGTGTCCTTCCGGCAAGCCTGCTTGAATTTCAAAAAAAATATGATATAGATTGACGGTCAATTGCCTGGGGGAATGGGGGTCAAACCTTGATTATTGATTATAGGGGAATTAAGGGTAGAGTAGAGGATAGGCCGAATGGCCTATCCTCTACTCTACCCGGAATTGGAATTCACAGGCATTACAAGGAACATATGAGAGATACATTAGAATCCCTTCTGATAAGTTCTGTGATTGAATTGCATGGCAATAATGATTCAGTCATAGTAGAAACTTTTAAAAGTACAATGAAGTTATTGCTGGAGAATCAAGAGCTATTCAAACCTCTCCCTAAATGTGTCTATATATCATCTGATTCACTTAAGAAGACTGAAGGTGACGCTGGTTTTTTTGTGGGGCTTGCAAAGGATGTGCTCACTGGCTCTGGAGTAAATGTTGAAAACACAGTAGAGAATTATGAGGCAAAGGCTGTCCTACTTCATGATGGATTGCATGCATCAGCTTTTGGAAAGATGAGTTTTATTTATCGCTCAAAAGGCTTGAGATTATACCTTTTTGACACTTCTGAAGTAAAAATAATCACTCCATACTCTCATATAGATCATACTGGCTTTCAACTGAATAACGAGCCTGTGGATGGGTTTGAAACAGCACTGGATTATTTTGACAGCTCTGATTCAGTTAGAGAATTTTTAAGTTGTTTAACAGAAGATTTCAACAATCGTGACGAAGTGAAATTTGTGTGTGGTGACTTAATAAAAATTCTTTGTAATATAAAGATGCCTTTTACAAAAGATTATTACTTAGAATACCTATTGACGCCCCCAGATGTAGATAAACTTTCTTTTTTCTCAGCTGAAGTAAGAAGGGCATTATGGGACATCTCTCTGTCAAGTAGGTTTGTGAAATCATGGGGGCAGAATATACAGAACGAATCTATGAATATTCTATCAAACTCTGATGTCGCGCCAACTACCGGCCAACTAGTAGCTTATATTGGAGAGCTGAAAAACGATGACTCAAAGCTTGAGTTAATTCTTGAGCGCCTTAATCAAATAGAAGATAATGTAGTTAATACTGTTAAAGATACTGCCGCCACAGATGCTAAAGATATACTGGAAATCAAACCTAATATGTGTGGCATAGGTTTCAATGGAAATGAACTTTATAAAAAATTAATAGAATGGTGGCATCGCCGAAATGCCTAATCGGGTAGCCGGGGACCTCTCCCAGCCCCACACCAGCAGGGAGTGAACCGCTGTTGAGGCTGGAGGCGGCTTTGGTGCCGAAGATGTGCATGATAACTTTATAGAAAAAAACATGGATGTAACCTACTTAACCGCATTTCATAATCTGAATTTTGATTTCAACAAAGATGTTGAACTTAGAGATGGCTTTCAAATTACTACTAACAAAGATGTTATCGTTGGTTTGATTCCTGAAGACTTAATTTTTGCTATCGGTGGCCTTGAACTCGGATTTCTACTTAGTGGATGTCCTGTAATATTCCAAAAAGCAAAAGTTAAGTCCAAGGATGATATTAACTTACATTCCGCATGTACTACATGCTAATTTTACAATTTTATTGTGAGAGTGTTTTTTACTAAACAAATAACTTTTTATGGTCTAATCTGCAACTCCCAAAAAAACTTTTTTTACCAATTATTTCATAAATATATACCAAGACAACCCAACGCCACTATGGAACCGGCCCAAGCTTTATGCATAATGATTCTCAATATTATATGCGCCCGCCGCCCGCTGTACAAGGTGGAAGAATGGTTGGCCGATTATACTGACGGTATGGCTGAAGAGGTTATGGATGCCTCACAATATAATGACGATCAGCTCGGCCGATCTTTGGACAAACTTTTCAAGGCCGACCGACACTCCATCATGGCCGAATTATCGGCCAACGCCATCAAGCTACACAAACTGGAAACCGATGATATCCATAACGACAGCACATCTATTACCTTTACCGGAGAATACAAAAATCAGGAAGAAGGTACCGTCAATTTAACCAGGGGATTTAACAAAGACCATCGCCCCGATTGCAAGCAAGTTGTATTTGGGTTAAACATCACAGCCGACGGCAATGTACCTTTGAGCTACCTTCTCTTTGACGGAAACCGGACGGATGACACAACTCATATACCCAATTGGGAAGGCCTTCGGAAATTGGAAAAGAGGACTTTGTTTATATTGCAGACTGCAAACTGTGCAGTATGGAAAACCTGGCTCACATCGATTCCAATGGCGGTATATTTATTACGATCATGCCGAAAAATCGAAAATATGTAAAAGCATTCCACGAATACATCCAAACCAATGAAATTGAATGGAAGGATGGTCTGATTATTGAAAATTCTCGTAAAAAGGGAGAACTTGTCACCTACAGAACCTTCGAGCAAACCAAGATTGAAGAAGGATACCGTCTGATCTGGGTTCACAGTAGTGCTAAAGAGGAACAGGACAAAAACCGAAGGGAATCGACCATTAAAAAAGCACTGGGTAAACTGGCCGATATCTCCAAAAAGCTCAATAAATACAAGCTTAAAACAAAAGAGCAGATTGAAGCTGCTGTGAAAAAGGTCTGCAAGGGTGAAGACGATTTTTTCAATATTAACCTCATTGAGGAAAAGGAAATGGTCAAAGTCCAATCTACCCCCGGAAGACCTGGCCCCAATACGGTTTATACCGAAGATGTTATGTCATCCTTCAGGCTCGAATACTCATTAAATGAACAGGCTGTCTCCAAAGCGGCCCGGATTGACGGAATATTTCCTCTGACCACTAATAGCCCTATGGTTGCAGCCGATGTTTTAAAAAAATACAAGAATCAGCCTTACCTTGAAAAGCGGATGTATACCGCAAAATCTGTTCTTAAGGTTGCTCCTGTTTTTCTGGAATCGCCAAAACGGATCGAAGCCATGATTTTTCTATATTTTGCCGCATTGATGATTGTCGGTCTGATTGAAAGAAACATCAGAAAAAACATGCAGAAGGAAAATATTGAAAAACTGCCTATACTCCCAAGCAGAATGAAAACCAAAACCCCGACATGGAACAATCTGAACAATTTCTTTCGAAATGTTCACATGTCAAACATTTCTCAGGGGGAGAATATTTTATCTTCAACCGTTAAAGGCATGACAGACCTTCATTATAAAATCCTTCGGCTCTTGACTGTGCCTGCGCCTCTCTATCCTCTCTATCAAAATATCAAAGATCAATGGTGGGAATTTGAACCCACAGGATAATAAATAGGTTTGGTGTTATTGTTTAAATTTTAATTTCGACATGCGAAATGTAAGTTCATAAATTTGTTGTTATGCCAAATCATGTTCATGGAATCATTCGAATTATATCCAATCCCAAACCCGTAGGGGCAGGCCCCCGTGCCTGCCCTGTCAATGAATGCCGACAAATAAATGGGCAACCCCAGACAATGGGGCAACCACGGGGGGTTGCCCCTACGGATATTGGCGGGCAACGGGCACCAATAGGGCAACCACAAGGGATTGCCCCTACAGTTGGGGATGATAGACCACTTCCCCCAAAGAAATCTTGACTCCTTAATAATAGCGACGTACAAATATTTATAAAAAAATACGTCAAACTGACAGGAGGGTAAAAATGAACACTAAATTGACACTGCGGATAGATGATAATTTAATTAAATCGGCCAAAGAATATTCTGCAAAAACAGGCAAATCCGTCTCGCGTATCGTAGCCGATCTGTTTGAAATTATAAAAAATGAAAAATTAAAAAGAGAATACCCTCTTACCCCAACTGTGAAATCACTCAAGGGAGCCCTTAAAGGAAAGCAAGTAAATGAAAAAGATTATAAAGAATATCTGGAAAAGAAATATTTATGAAAACTCTTTTTGACACCAATGTCATTCTTGACGTTCTTTTGGACAGAGAGCCATTTTCAGATGACGCATCTTTCTTATTATCTAAAGTAGAAAAATCTGAAATCATAGGGTTTATTTGTGCCACAACAGTAACGACTATTCATTATCTTGCCACCAAAGCACTTGGTCCTCAATCTGCTTCCCACCATATCCAATCCCTTCTCTCACTTTTCGTTATTGCCCCCGTTAACCGTTTGGTGCTTGAAAATGCTGCTGCATCCAAATTTAAGGATTTCGAGGATGCAGTTTTGCATGAGGCAGCATGTCATGCCGGAGCAAAATATATCGTGACAAGAAATATTTCCGATTTCAAAAAATCAAAATTGCCTGTTTTTGAGCCGTCAGAATTTATTAACGTCATAGAATCATTAAAAAATAATGGTTAAGAATCGGCTCAACATTGATCGCCATACCGTCGGACTAATTGCTCACCATAACTTTAGCTCACTTTAAACTTTAGAGATGTAGGGTGGGCATTGCCCACCATTGTGATTCTTAGGGGAATTCTCTTTTTTGGTGGGCGATGCCCACCCTACTCGTTGAATCTCCGGTTTATGATGAATATTTGCTGATAGTTTGATTTGTTTATCCTGTTTTGCTAATGTTGGTATAAATTTAATAGAGAAATGATTGTGCGTACCTATCGAGGTTAAAAAGAATGTCACATACCAGCAAGAAAATGAAAGTCAGAAGAAATGATCCCTGCCCCTGCGGAAGCGGGCGTAAATATAAAAATTGCTGCCTGAACAAAAAGGAACCGGAACCTGAAAATATCAAGGATATGTATTTGAAAAAATATAAGATAAAATTAAAAGAACAAGCGGATATCGAAGCTATCAGAAAGGCCGGACGTTTGGTAATGGAAACCTTCGACCAGGTCCGGGCGAATATAAAACCGGGGATAACCACAGATGAAATTAATACCCTGGTCCATGATTTCACCGTTAAAAACCAGGCAACCCCTGCCCCGTTGAACTACAATGGTTTCCCCAAAAGCGTTTGTGTCTCCGTTAATGAGGTGATTTGTCATGGAATCCCGGGAGAAAGGGTTTTAGAGGATGGTGATATTGTAAATGTGGACATCACCTCCATCTTGAATGGATATTATGCCGATGCCAACCAGACTTATTTTGTCGGCACACCGTCTGAGGATGCACAAAAAATCGTGAACGTGGCCAGGGAATGTTTGAGATTGGGAATGGAACAGCTAAAACCGGGAAACACCCTGGGAGACATCGGTTGGGCCATTCAGCATTATGCGGAAAGTCAGCACTGCTCGGTTGTCAGGGAATTTGTGGGCCACGGTGTGGGATTTGAATTTCACGAACCACCCCAGGTTCTCCATTACGGCAAAAAAAGACAAGGGGTCGTTCTGGCTCCCGGCATGGTATTTACCATTGAACCCATGATCAATCTGGGGAAAAAGGAACTGAACGTTCTTGATGACGGATGGACGGCCGTAACTCGGGACGGTTCCCTTTCCGCTCAATTTGAACAGACACTTGTTGTCACGGAAGATGGTTTTGAAAGCCTTACGCCCTTTGACCTGAAGTGAATAAGTGAGCCCAAGTTAAGAGGAAAAAAATGATACTTGCCGCTGATAATTTACAGGTTACGAATAAAAGAATCGAAACCGCTTTGAATGAAATGAATCCGGAGCCCATCCGTGAGATGGCCATAAGGTGTGAAAAGGCGGGAGCCCAAGCCCTGGACATTAACTCCGGTCCTCTTGGGCGCGATGCTGAAAAGAAGATGACATTATTTGTTGAAGCGGTCCAGGATGTTTCAGACCTGCCGATACTCATTGACACGGCAAATCCCGCTGCCATGGAAGCCGGCCTCCGCGCCAACAAAAAAACAGCCATCGTCAACGGATTCTCTCTACAGCCCCAAAAACTTGAAAGCATACTTCCCCTTGCCAAAAAATACGAAACCGATATTATAGGCTATCTATTGTACCCCAACGGGCATGTTCCTCCTGATGCTACGGAACGTTTAAGCATCGCTGCCGAAATTTATCACGAAGCTGAAAAAGCGGGTATTGATAAGAAACATCTTATCATCGATCCCATTGTGGTCCCTTTAACATGGCAGAGAGGAAGATTTCAGGCGATGGAAATACTGACGGTGATAAAGACACTGCCCGAAGTTTTGGACTATCCCGTCAGAACCTCGGAAGAGACTACAGAGAGAAACGGCTTCTTTTGGAAAGAGCCTATCTACCCATGCTTGCTGCATGCGATCTCAGCATCGCCCTGTTAAATATATTTCATCATGAAACCGTCCGCATTGCAAAAGCATGCATATCCTTTTCCGATCCAAAAGTATTTTCATGGGAGGCAATATAAGAGCCTGTTTAAAAATATTGTATCGGCTTGTCCGGATCAGATCTTCACATAAGGAGGGAACATCATGATAAAGCTTGGAATTTACAGAACAACTGCCGGTAAATGCTATGACTGCCATTTCATTCGGGAAAAGAAAGTCGCACAAGCAGTCGGTCCCCTTCCGGAACCCGGGAACATAGGCGGTCAGGGTGTAACCATCGAGGTCAATGCCGATTCAAAGGAAGAAGCGCGGGAAAAAATCGCTGAAGCCATAGGCCCCGGCCATTTCTAAATTCATAGCATAGGGATTTCCATTTTTTATTCAATAATTTTAGGTTATTAAGGTGGGTTCCTTTTGCAAAATGATAAAGGAAGTTCCAAATAACAAATTCCAAATAAATTCCAAACAACCAACCAAAAATATTTGAGATTTATTTGAAATTTGGCGCTTGGGATTTGTGATTTTAACTTGAAAGGATTCCTCAACTTTAGGGACTTCACACTTTTTAAATATTTATTGTAAGGCCCGGGTGATTGTAAAACAGATCAGGAAGGCTGAAACCGGTGTTACAACCAAACTTATCAGCATTTTTCTGATAAGATTAAACCGGACGGTTTCCAGGCCTTTTACCATTCCGACACCAACAATTCCGCCAATGATGCAATACGTTGTTGATACCGGCATCCCCATGGAGGTAAAAACCATGACGGAGAGTCCCGCCCCGAACTGACCCGCAAATCCTGAGTAAGGGTCAAGACTGGTGATTCCCTTGCCCACTGTTTCGATTACCCGGGAACTGAGAAGAATAGCGCCCAGAAATACAAGCAGGCCGCCCCCCAAAGAAGCTTGAAGCGGATCGATCAAACCCGAATGTACGGAGCCTCCCAAAACGGTTGCCAGTTCGTTGGCACCGGTATTGTAGGCAATCAGTATTCCACTCATGACCAAAAGAATTCTTAAAATTCTTTCAATGCGGAATATGGGGAATTTAGACAGGGTCGCCTCCATTATCCTGTACAGGAGAAAAGAAAATAAAAAAGCCCCCAGCGGTGAGATGACCCACGAAGCAAGAATTTTATAAAGCGATGAATAATCAACGGCTGTACCGGATGCGACACCTGCCCCCGTTAAACTTCCGATGATGACCTGGTGGCAGGAAACCGGTAGTTTCTGCCAGTTTGAAAAAATGATTAAAAATGCGGTGACCAGTAAAGATACGCCTAAAATTGAGCTATTGACCGCCAAGAGATCATTCCCTACGGTCTTCATTACCTTGTGACCCTGAAGCGTAATGCCGAGAAAGACAAAAAATCCGAAAAAAATAACTGCTTTTTTGAATGTTACGACGCCACAACCGATACATATCCCCAAAGCATTGGAGGTATCGTTGGAGCCGATAACAAAGGCGATTAAAATTGAGCCGACAATCGGAATTAATTCATTCATAGAAACTTTTAAAATTTTATCTCAAGCTGACGTTAATAACCTGAAGATGATCGCCGGCATCTTCAATTATATCGCTTATACTGGTAAGGCTCGATATAAAATCCGACAGATCTTTTCCTTCCCAAAAAGAATTTACTTTTACTGTTCTCAGTTTTTTGAGTAAATCAAATTTAATATCATCGACTTTCTTCTCATAAATTCTTATGGCAAGGGCTTTTTCTCTTAAATCCCCTCCCTTTATCATTGCTTCTAAACTGATTAAAAGCATTTCAGACATTCGGCAGTTTAATCGGGCAACCCGGATACAGTCATCTATCAGGGATTCATCAATCTTTAAATCAATATAGGAAAAAGCCGCATCTTCCACCAAATCAAAGACTTCATCGATTATTATGGTAAATCTGCACAAATCCGGACGCAGGTAAGGCAGAAATGCCCCATCATAAACATCTGAAATAATTTGTCTCTTGACGATGTCCCCGTCCCTTTCCAAATCGATAACAACACGCATAAGCTTACTGTTAACGGCCTTTTGAAAGGTCTCACAGGCGGAGCACAAAAGCTTTATATGCTTTAGCAGATTATCGAGGACTTTTTGTTCTTTTTTGCCCGGCGATATTATTTTTTTAAACAGCATGGGTTCCCCTTGCCCTCAATATCAAAGAAGATTCCATAACATCTATCATTGAAAGGACCCCGACAAGTTTTTTACCGTCGGATACAAAAATTCGGGCCACATTGGATTCTTCCATTTTAGTTGCAGCCTCAATTAACCCCGCATTCTTATCAATACAAACCACCGGTTTGGATGCTATTTCCGAAGCTTTTGTATCTTTTGGACTTATTCCTCTGGCCAATACTTTGAAGACAACATCTCTTGCAGTTATGACCCCTGAATTAATATCGGGAGGGCCTATAATCAGAGATCTTATTCTTTTGTCGACCATTCTTTCGATAGCATCATAAACGCTGCTATCCGTATCTATGCACTCAACGTTTGCCGTCATGGATTCTTCTATGTTCAAATGACCTCCTTCTATAAAAGGGATAAAGCGGAAAAGAGAGCTAAAGTTTGAATGATTCAACGCGTAGGGTGGGCATCGCCCACCCAAAAAGAGCAATTCTGCTAAGAATCACAATGGTGGGCAATGCCCACCCTACACCTCTAAAGTGTGAAGTGACACCTCTAAAGTGTGAAGTGACCTAAAGTGCATGAGTCACTTCACACTATTTTTAAATTTCTCCGACTTTTCGTAAAAGCAGCTTGACTTCCGCCTTTCTGATACGCTCTTCGTGTTCTTCTTTTCTCTTTCGGGCGCCTTCGAGTTTGGTCATCAAGTCTTCAAAATCGGCAGGTTTTAAAAGGTAATCATAAGCTCCGGTTTTCATCCCTTCAACCGCGGTCTCCGTACTGCCGTGTCCCGTAAGCATAATGATCTCGATCAACGGAAATCTTTTTTTGATTTCCTTTAAGGTTTCGATGCCGTCCATACCCGGCATCTTGATATCCAATATGACCACATCTATATCATCTTTTTCCAGAATTTCAAGACACTCCTGACCACTATAGGCGGCCGTGACCTTTTCGTCCATTTCCTTTAATCTTAAGGAAAGCATCTCCACAAAATCTTTCTCATCATCAACGATCATCACTTTTGCCGGTATTTTAATCATGACCCGCTTTCTCCTTTATCTTTTTATATCATTCTTTATATGTTTATCCATCAATGTCCCTGCAAACTCTTTTTTATTTTTTGAAACAGCCCCAAATGATTACCTTCCTCCAAATCCCGCTTTACTTCATGATACTTGGGGAGGATAACGGAAAAAACAGTTCCATGACCGAGCCGGCTTTCCATCTCGATTTTCCCCCCGAGTTTTTCAACAATACCCCGTGTAACAAACAGTCCGAGCCCCGTCCCTTCACCGGGAGATTTGGTACTGAAAAACGGCTCGAATATCTTTTCCATGTTTTCTTTGGGAATACCTTCTCCATTGTCTTTGATCTTAAGCGCAAACTGATTTCCCATGTCCTCAAGAATTACAGCGATATTACCTTGCTTCGGTGTTGCATGAATGGCATTGGTCAACAGATTGATCAGGACCTGGCGCAACTGATAGGCATCAACCCAGACGGAAGCGACAGCGGAGTCCATTTCCATAACAATTTCAATATCCTTGTTTGATGCTTCCCTGCTTACCAATTGAACGGTGTCATCAATCAGCGCATTCAGATTTAACTCTGATGGAACCAAATCGGTTTTTCTCACAACCCCCAAAAGCTGATGAGTGATTCTTCCGGCCCTGTCCACAGCCGTTTCTATTTTTTCTATGACCTTTTCAAAATCCGCCTTTCGGGGTATCTGTGCCAGCCAGAGTCCCCAGTGAAGCCAGCCTTTCGGCAGCGATCATCTGCTGTTCCATGCCGGCCCTGAACTCCGCCTCTTTTTCCTTTTCCTCCATCAGGCGTATTTTATCGTAGGCTTGGTTTATCTTGGTAATCAGTTGCTCAAATTCTATGGGTTTGGTCAAATAATCAAACCCACCCGCCTTGATACCGTCAACACCATCCTGGGGCGATGCATGACCGGTTAAAAACAACACTTCGGTTTTCGGGTATTTTTCCTTGATATGAGGAAGGACCTCAATGCCATCCATACCCGGCATTTTAACGTCCAGGACCACGACATCCATCGGTTTTTTTTCAAGTATGGCAAGACATTCTTCTCCGCTTGCGGCCTGGTCGGGAAACAGGCCTCTTTTTTCCATACGTTTGACAAGCGTCTTTACAAAATTGATTTCGTCATCAACAAGAAGAAGGCGAATATTTTTCATATCACTCAATTGAATTTATTTAAGTTTATTAAAATTCGGACAACTTCAACAAAACCCCAATTTTTTTTCATGCCGGAAAAGTGAGCTAAAGTTGAGGAGTCGCTTCGCTCCGTCTTTTTATATAAAATTGACAGAATTCCTCAACTTTAGGCACTTTAGATCACTTTAGGCACTTCACACTTTTCTTTCTTATACAAGCCCTAATATTTTCCACCATACCGCTGCAACACAAACCAGAATACATAATAAAATAGGGGTGGCAACCACACCCACTTTGGTCAGATCCGCCGCCTTGAAATAGCGATAGCTGTAAGCAATGGCATTGGGCGGACAGCCGATGACCAGAAGCATGGCAAAAGAACAGGCCGTTCCAAGGCACAGGGCCAGTACGGTCGGGTTTACCCCCATGCTCTGGGCGATGGGTATGACGATAGGTAATATCAAGGCGGCAGCAGCCACATTGGCCATGGCATTGGTCACCAGGGAACCGAAAATACCGACCCCGATAAATAAAACTAACCATCCATGCCCCTGAACCAGCGGAAAAAAGAGGTAGGCAAAATAATTGGCAGCTCCCGAATAGCCCATGGCAAGGCCAAGAGAAATACCACCGCCGAAAATGAACAAAGCCGTTCCCCATTCAAGATTTTTATGGATATCCTCCCATTTCAGGACACCGGAAAGTACAAGGGCGGCAACACCCAGCATTCCGGTGATGGAATAGTGATATCCGTGAATCCCCTTTGTTAACCAGAACAAAAAGCTTATAGCGATGATAGTGACGGTCCTTTTTTCCATAGAAGTCCAGGGACCGATTTCCTCATAAAACTCAGGCAGTTTATATTTGGGATCCGGCCTGAAAACCATATAAACAACGCCGACAGCAGCCGGCACGGTCAGGATAGCCGCAGGCATACAGTATTTTATCCAGTCAAAAAAGGTAATTTCCAATCCGGTAAATTCCTTGAGAAAAGCCGCGGCAACCATACATCGCCCGCCGCCGACGAGTGTTCCCATGCCGCCGCAGGAACAGGCAAAGGGTAAAGAAAGCATCATAAATTTTGCGGTCCGTGTATGGGGCTCAATACCGGCGGCTTTCATCATGGGCAGCATGGTAATAATCCCGATGGCACAGGCTGCGGCGTCATGCATGACCGAAGAGGCCAAGCCCAGACCGATGGAAATCATAAATGTAAACTTTATAACACTGGTCCCCGCTTTCTTGACGATAAAATATCCGAGCCGCTTTGTGATCCCGGCCTTATCAAGAGAAATGGCAAAAATTAAACAGCACATGATAAAAATGACCACCGGATGCATATAAGGGGCCCAGGCATCCTTAGTGGGAGCAATCTGCATGAGTACCAGGAAAACGCCGATGCAGATGGCTGTAATTTCAAGGGGAATCGGTTCTGCAACAAACAGAAAGATTAATACCGCCAGTACCGCTAAAAAGCGCTTGGCTTTTGGAGAAAGACCGTTGACATAGTCAACCTTTACAGGCCCCATGTTTAGCTCATCAGCCTTGTCTTGCAGAAAAGCCGCCGTAGATTCAGCCGCGTCCGCATCCTTTGTCTCCAGAACATAATGTTTTCCAGTGTCTTTCTGAACGGAAGCCAAAGTAAAGTACTGACTGACATTTTGAATCAGCACCTGTCCTTCATCACCGGTTATCTTAAATTTCGTCCCTTCCGGTCTGGGCAAAAGTAGAACAATGACTCCGAGTGCCAATGCCAGTAAGAGCTGGAAGCCCTTTGATTTGAGAAACATTTTTCCTCCTTTTTCAAGTTGCATGTTACAAATGGGTCATTTCAAATTTTAATTTTTTTTTGGCAAGCCTCTTTGATCTTGGCCAGCAACTCTTCAAGTTCACACGGCTTTAAAAGGTAATCAAAAGCACCGTATTCAATCCCTTCTTTGGCCGCCATTTCCGAACCGTGACCGGTAAGCATAATCACCGCCATTTCCGGATCCATTTTCTTGAATATTTTGAGGACCTCAATTCCGTCCATGTCTTCCATTTTAAGGTCCAGAACCGCCACATCAAAATCGTGCCTGCGCAGGACCTGAATGCCCTCGGTACCGCTGAAACTCTTTGTCACGTCAACATTTCTCTTTCTCAGTCTGTTGGAGAGAACATTGACATATCCTACCTCATCATCCACAATAAGAAGTTTGATTCGCTCCGCCCTCAACGGCTCCGCTTCGGGCGGGGTCCGGTCATTTTTCTTCTCTGACATGACTCTTCCTCTAAGGACGTCGACTTGTAATTTCCTTCATACGCGCCTCGATAATTTTATCTTCATGGCGCTTCTTTTTAGATGCCGCTTCCGTTACCTTGCCTACAAGTTGATCCATATCGCAGGGTTTCATCAGGTAATCAAAAGCACCTAATTTCATTCCGTCAATGGCTGATTCAACCGTGGCATGACCGGTAAGCATAATCACCTCTGCCAAAGGGTATTTACTCTTGATTTTACCCAAGGTCTCAATTCCGTCCATTCCAGGCATTTTAACGTCAAGCAGAACAACTTCGATACCGCGATGCTTTTCAAGCTGTTCCAAAGCTTCCTCTCCGCTGTGGGCAGGAATAATAGTGAAATCTCTTTTAGTTAAACGTTTGCTCATTGTTTCTACAAAACCGATTTCATCATCCACAAAGAGTATAGTTGATAAACTCATAGCTCCCCCTCCTTTTTCATTATAAAGTGTGTTGTGCCTTTTCTTTTTTTAACGGAAGCAGAATGCGGAAGGTGGTTCCCACATCCAATACGCTTCGAACATCTATTTTCCCTCCTATTTTGTTTATAATGCCGTAACAGATCGAAAGGCCCAGGCCGGTCCCCTTGCCCACCGGTTTGGTGGTAAAAAAAGGATCAAAAATTCTGGCAAGGTTAGCCTTGGCAATACCGGGACCATTATCCGCTATTTCAACCTCAACATAGTCCCCTGCCAATTGAGTCTTTATTTCAATCGTTCCTCCTTTTTTCTCCATGGCGTCACAGGCATTGTTGATTAAATTAAGGAAAACCTGCTGCATTTCCGACTGGGAGATATTTATAAAAGGAAGGTCCTTTTCAAGATTCTCATTGATGAGCACCTTGCCGTACCTGGCTCTTTGTGCGGAAAGCGCAACAACTTCCTCAATCAGATCATTGACCTGAACATCCTCTGCCCTTGAATCTGTTTTTCGGGCAAAACTCAGCAATTTAAAGGTGATCTCCTTGCAGCGTCCGCCCTGGGTATGAATCTGCTTTAAGGCCCTTTTAAACTCATTAAGATTTTCTCCTTCCTTAAATTCTTCCTCTTCCAGCAAATCCTCTATCCACCCCGCTTCTTCAACCATAATGGCCACGGGATTGTTGATCTCATGAGCAATACCGGCTGCCAGTTCACCAATGGTTGCAAGTTTTCCGGTTTCAATAACCTGCTGGTTCATCATCTCCTTTTCCTTGTCCGCCGTGGCAATACGGTTGACCATTCTTCGGGACATTAAATATGCCGTGGAGATAATCCCCAAACCACCCAAAAGAAAAATCACCGCTCCGATCTTTCGGACCCGGTTCAAATCAAAAAAAGCATCCGTGGTATTCTGCTGACATACCAGCAGCCATTCATTATTTTTAAGAAAAGCGCCCACATAGATCTTCATATTCCCGAATTCATCCTTCTTCTCAACTATATGTATTCCCTTATTTCCAACCTTGGCGGCCTCAAAGAAATGATCCATATAATGTTTTTTATCGGAGATGGACCCAATGAGCAGTTTGGTTTGGAACTCTTTTTCCCTGTTCAGGATAAAGGCAAAACCGGTTTTACCGATGCGAAGATTCTCAACCAGAGAATTAAATTCCAGAAAATTAATCGTAGCTCTTAATATCCACCATTCTCCTTGCCACTTGCTTTTCACGGATACGATAAAATGAGGTTGACCGCGAAGCCCCATAAAAACATCGCTTATAAAATAACGGCTATTCATGGCCTTTTTAAACCAATCCGCTTTGGAATATTCTGCTTTTTCCAGCTTGAACGGCCCGGCATAGGCGACTTGGAGCCCTTTTTCATTAACAACCCCCAAGTCTTCAAAAACAGTGCCGTAATCCTGTTGAAGCACTGTCAGTTTGTTTTGGAGAAAAGACTCATCACTGAGTTCTTCAAAATCGTAAGAATTTGCCAGAAAGCGAATATTGCTCAATCTCTCCGTTAAAAATCCGTCAATATTCTGTTGATGCTTCTGAACTAACTCTCCCAAATGGGCATAAACTTTTTCATGATAAGATGAATGAAAATAATCAAGGATAAGACAACTGGCCATTACCAGAGGGGTAAAAGATACGATGATGACAATTAAAGCCATTTTTCTTATCAATGACTGATAATAAGGATTTTTTAATCTTTTATTTTTATTCATATGATCTCTTCGTTAAGGGTTAACCTTTTGTGGCCCGGACTTTTTCAGAATATCCGAAATCACTTTTTTCAGATACTCGATACTGCTTCCCCTTTTTTCAACAAACACAGCAGGTTTCAAAACAGCCGAATGTCCGGCGTCATCCGTGAGGTAACCGTGGACGATTACAGGTAAAACCGGGATTCTGTTATTCAGCTTTTTTAACATCGACATGTCCTCTGCATCCGGCAGGTCCGGATCCAGAATCAAAAGATCAAGGGGTTCATAATGATAAACCCATTCAAGAACATCCCGGGCATTTTTCGCCAACCGAACCCGGTAACCTTCCGCTGTTATCTCCCGTTCTAAAAGCTTTCGGACATGGGGATTTCGATCAGCTATCAATATAGTGAATCCTTCTTTCACGGGCCTTCCTTTTTTTAGGATCGTGAATTAATAAACAAAAGAGCTTTAAAAAAATCAGGCCAAACAGAATTCAGCAGCGCCGGTATCGATTTTTTTCACTGCATGTAAAATCTAAGAGATAATCGCCCCTTGGAGCATCTATGGATATCCGGCTTTAATGAAAGATATAGCAACCCGCGTGCCAAGACGGGATAGAAAAGAAAATCCAAGCTAAGTTTTTGGTATAACAGGATTTTTAAAAAAAGAAGAAAGCGATTAAAAAAATAATTAATGGGGACGGATGTCGTTTTTTTTTACATACCGTAAAAGGCGGGCTCTAAGAACAGTTTAAACATCTTCTTTTGAGGGAATCAGGATTTTTTTGAAATCCGCATCTTAAATCTCCCTTTATAAAAGAAGACTTTCGTGATATTTATTTTTTCGTCATACGTAAATATTTTTGGAACCAAACAATAAAGACATAAAATCATGTTCAATCGAATCGGACTTCGCTATCAGATTTTCCTGCTTCTCGGGATTATGACCCTTCTTAACTTATCAGGATCAATCGTCACCCTTTTTTATACCTATCGCACCCAAGCGCTGTATACTTCCATGGTAGACCGGGATGTCAATACCCTTATGGCCGCCCAGAAGCTGGAAACCGCTTTGATCATGCAAAAAGGCTTTACAACCTATTACTTTCTTACCAATGCCTCGGAATGGCTGGATCGTTTGAACGAACACCATGAAAACTTTCAAAGCTGGCTCAAAAAAGCACGCAATTTAACATCCATAGAAGGAGCATATTCGACTCTCAATGAAATCGAATCCCTCTATATCCATTACATCTATTCCAGAGACCATGTCATCGGCTTATACAAGCAGGGAAGAAAAGATGCGGGAGCAAAGCAGCACTGGGAAGTCAGGGAGCAATTCTTTACCATTTACAACCTTTGTGAAGAATACAAGCGAATTCACGAAAAAAATATCGCTCAAACACGCGAACAATATAGAAAATCGGCTTATATCGTAACCCTGCTGGCATGGGGTGCAATTCCCTGCGTGGCTTTTCTGGGATTTCTTTTGGCCTTTATCCTTTTAAAACAAATTCTGGAACCCATCAGAAAACTGACTCTGGAAACGAATTCTCCCCAAAAACCCATTAAGATAGGTGATGAAGTCAAGGCCCTCAGCCGGCAGGTTTACAGCCTTATAAAAAACGTAGACCAGGCGCAATCCAAACTGGAAGAGAGCCGGGAACATCTCATCCAGTCCGAGAAACTGGCCATGGTGGGAAAGCTGGCTGCCGGATTTGCTCATAGCGTCCGAAACCCCCTTACCTCCGTTAAAATGCGCTTGTTCTCCCTGGAAAGGAGCTTGAAATTAACGCCGGTTCAGAATGAAGATTTTGAGGTCATTTCCGAAGAGATCCGGCACATTGATACCATTGTCAAAAATTTCCTTGAATTTTCAAGACCCCCCAAACTAAAGTTCCAGCTTATCAGCCCTTCCGACGTCGTGGACATGACCCTTCAACTTTTAAAACATCGAATTGAATCATACGGAACAGACGTTCAGGTCCAAAGAGAGCAAAAGCTTCCTGAAATTCAGGTTGATGCGGAACAGCTCAAGGAAGTTTTGGTCAATCTTTTGCTGAATGCGTGTGAGGCCATCGGAGATGGAGGATCCATTCAAATCCGGGAAGCAAAAAAGAGGATAGCACCGTTGGGAGACGCCGTGATCATTCAGGTAAAGGACGATGGACCGGGAATACCCCGGTCCGTTCAGGACAAACTTTTTGAGCCCTTTTTCAGCAACAAGGAAGAAGGAACCGGCTTAGGTCTCAGCATAGCCAAACATATCATTGAAAAACACGGGGGAGTCCTTGATTTGAAATCTCAAGAAGGTGAGGGAGCAACTTTTGTGATTGCCCTGCCGTATAAGGAGAGTACGAATTGGCTGACATCCTGATTGTAGATGATAATCCTCAGTTACGTCAAAGCTTTGAAAAAATTTTAACTGCTGAAGGCCATACCCTGCGTACCGCCCCCACAGGCGAAACAGGAATTGACATGGTTAAAGATAATACACCCGACCTGGTCATCATGGACGTACGGATGCCGGGTATAAGCGGTCTGGAAGCCCTTGAAGCCATGCGCCTGATTGAACCCAAACTTCCGGTCATCATCATGACGGCATTCGGCACCACTGAAACAGCGATTAAAGCCACTAAAATGGGGGCTTTCGATTATATACTCAAGCCTTTTGAAATTCCGGACGTTCTTGATCTGATCAATCAGGCCCTGCGTGCGGGACACTTTATGCGCAGCCGGGTAGAAATGGACGTTCCTCCTGAAACAGCACCGACAGATGCCATTATCGGCCGCAGCCCGCTCATGCAGGAGATATATAAGAGCATAGGGCGCGTCGCCCCTACGGACGCAACCGTTATGCTGCGCGGCGAGTCGGGAACCGGAAAGGAACTTGTGGCCAGAGCCATTTATCAACACAGTTTGAGGAGTGAAAAACCCTTTTTGATTATCAACTGTGTTGCCATACCGGAAACGCTTTTGGAAAGTGAGCTGTTCGGATATGAAAAAGGGGCTTTCACCGGGGCGGTCAGCCGCCGGGTGGGAAAAATCGAACAGGCGCATCAGGGGACCGTATTTCTGGATGAAATCGGAGACATGCCGTTTAATATTCAGGCAAAAATACTGCGTCTGCTTCAGGAAAAAAGCATCG
>JAFDHS010000034.1 GCA_019308655.1 Deltaproteobacteria bacterium | reverse complement strand
CGGGTCCATGACATCTCAGAAACATGGATAAGTCCTTCAACACCATCTTCCAGTTCTACAAAAGCACCATAATCCGTAAGGCTGACCACTTTACCGGTCACACGTGAACTTACCGGATATTTTTCGGCGGCAACAGTCCATGGATCAGGCGTCAGTTGTTTCATACCCAGAGAAACTCTTTCTTTCTCAAGGTCAAAGGAGAGAATTTTTACTTTTATCGTATCGCCAACAGAAAAAAGTTCAGAAGGATGCTTTACGCGCCCCCATGAAATATCGGTGATATGAAGCAGTCCGTCAACACCGCCAAGATCGACGAACACACCGTATTCAGTAATATTTTTGACAACGCCGTCCAGAATCTGATCTTCACTTATGGACGCCAATGTTGCAGACCTCTTGGCATCACGTTCCTGCTCGAGTATGGCGCGTCTCGATAATACGATATTGCTCCGCTTCCGATTATATTTTAAGACCTTGTAAGTAAAAGACTTCCCAACCATATCATCAAGGTTTCGGATAGGACGCAAATCAGCCTGAGAGCCGGGCAAAAAGGCTTGAAGACCGATATCAACGGAGAAGCCGCCTTTTACACGATTTGTGATAACACCTTCAACGGTACCCTCTTCATCATAAATTGTCTTTATGGCTTCCCACACTTTGACCTTGGCCGCCTTTTCTTTGGAGAGGACGACACGCTCTTCTTCCTCATCCCAAAATTCAACCATGACCTCTACATCGTCACCGACATTGGCATTTATCGTACCACTTTCATCCTTAAATTCATTGATACGGATTTGACCTTCGGATTTGTATCCAATGTCAACGAGCACATAGTCCTTGTCCACGGCAATTATCTTACCGTTGACGACCTCTCCTTCGGCGAAGCGCTTGAAGCTCTCCTCATACAGGCTCATCCATATCCTCTTCTTCGCCCATATCAAAAAGAGCCTCTTCATTGACCGCCGGATCATCCTGCCCTGATTCTTCAGCTGAAACCGACTCTTCAGCTAAAGTGTCTTTAACAATTTCTTCCATTAAAATTAAATCCCCCTAAACATATATTTTATACCCAATCTCTGTAAAGATTAGGATAAGCATTTCTTTATATCAAACTATTTACAAAAGGACAATAATAAAATTGACAAATTCAAAAAATACCAGTTGAACTTTCCCTCAAAAATTCAACTCACATTTTCAACACATGAGAGCATCCGTTCAACCACATTCTCTACAGTCATTTCAGTGGAATCCATTATTATTGCATCTTTTGCAGGTTTCAAGGGAGCTATGGCCCTGGAAGCGTCATTTTCATCCCGGCGTTTCATATCGTTTTCCACCTCTTCGAGTGTCTGGGAAACTTTTGATGCGAATTCAAGATAGCGTCGAAAAGCCCTTTTCTTGAGGGATGCATCCAGAAAAAATTTTACATCGGCATTTGGAAAAACAACAGTACCCATATCACGGCCCTCAAACACAACCTTTTTTTCTCTGCCCATTTTTCTTTGTAAGGTAAGAAGATAGGCTCTTACAACAGGCCTTGCAGAAACTGCCGAGGCGAGCATGGTTATTTCAGGCGTACGGACTTGCCCGGTAATGTCCCTGTCAGCGGATAAGAGGCACACTCCTTTGTCATTTCTGACAAGTTTTATGTCCAGATCGGCGCACAAATTTTCAAGCCCTTTATCATCTTCCGGACTCAAACCCCGAGCCTGCAGTTCAAATGCAACTCCCCGATAAAGTGCACCGGTATCTACATATTTATAGCCGAGCCGATCTGCAAGGATTCGGCTTACGGTAGTTTTACCCGCACCGGCAGGACCGTCTATGGTAATCACAAGGGGTTTCATAATTTCAAGACCTTCTCAAACACATTGATAAAACGAACATTTTCATCCTTAAGACCGGCATTAATCCGGATATATTCAGGAAATTCATACGAGGTCATTGATCTGACAATAACTCCCTCTTTAAGCATATGCTTAAAAACTTTATCCGCATCTTTTTTAACATCTATAAGCAAAAAATTTGCCTGGGTTTCAAAGTATTTAATTTTTATCCTGTCCAGGGCATCATAGAAATAATCGAGGCCTTCATGAACCAGGGTTATGGTTTTTTTTAAGAAGTTTTCATCATCCAAAGCAGCAATAGCACCTGCCTGGGCCAGTGAATTTGAATTAAAAGGCTGTCTGATTCTGTTCAGAAGACCTGCAATTTCTTCCGGCATAACGCCGTAGCCGATTCGAAGACCGGCCAGGCCGTAAGCCTTGGAAAAGGTACGGAGCGTAACAAGAGCCCTGCCGGAATCAAGAAAATCAAGGCTGTTCAAACATCGTCGATCCCTTACAAATTCTATATACGCTTCATCCAGAACAATAAGTATTTCAGGGGGTATGTTTTCAAGGAATTTTTCAAACTCATCCCGTGTAAAGATCGTTCCTGTCGGATTGTTGGGATTAGTTAAAAATATCATTTTGGTTTTAGATGAAATTCTTTTCTTAATTGCATCCAGGTCGATTGAAATCGCTTCCGAAGAAACACACAGAGGCACATAGACAGGCAGGGCACCCACGGAACGAACAGATATATCATACATAAGAAATGAGGGACGCGGTATAATCGCCTCATCACCGGGAGAAAGCAATGCACGTGTAAGCATGCTGATAATATCATCCGACCCATTTCCGAGAACGATATTTTCAGACGGGACATTTAATTTTGCGGAAAGTTTATTTCTAAGATAATAGCCATTTGCGTCGGGATAACGATTGAGTTTTACCATCTCCTTTTGTATCGCCCGAACAGCCAGCGGCGATGGACCCAAAGGATTTTCATTGGAAGCAAGCTTGATGGAATTTTTAATACCGTATTCACGCTCAAGCTCTTCAAGTGGTTTACCGGCAACATACTGCTTTATAGACAAAATATAATCAGGAACAGATAAATTCATATATTTACTTTTCATTTTTAGTTTGAGAGTTAAAAAGCGGAAAAGCGCCTATATTTCAGGCATTCTATCAATATTTATATAATAAAGACCGAGCAAAGGAACTCATTCACTTTCGCTCACTTTTCCGGTTTATACGGGTCAGGATTGAACGGAATCAACAACCTAAGACCTCTAAACGCAATTGTTATTTTTGTCAACTTTTTACCCACCTTGTTTTTCACTTTTGATATATTTATGGATATGTTAACTGACAGAGCATGATCCTTCTTTAAACTTATTAACCCAAAGGAATGGCTCGTTTATGATGAAACAGGTTCAAACAGGCCTTGAAAATTTTATAGAAAGACCCCCTCAATGGTTATCGGGAAAACGCCTTGGTCTTTTAAGTAATCCAGCCTCGGTTGACGGAAAAATTTGTCACGCGCGAAATTTAATCCACAAACACGTCCCCGGCTGCCTAACAGCCCTATATTCCCCCCAGCATGGTTTTTTTGCTGAAAAACAGGACAACATGATCGAATCAAATCATATAATTGATCCGATTTTAGAGATTCCCGTTTTCAGCCTTTACAGCCGAACACGCATACCCACAAAAGAGATGTTCGAACAAATCGATATACTTATTATCGATTTGCAGGATGTCGGGACCCGTGTCTATACTTTTATATACACCATGTCCTACTGTCTTGAAGCAGCTAAAAAATTCGGCAAAAAAGTTATTATTCTTGTCTTGATCGGCCCAATCCGGTAAACGGTACCATGATAGAGGGAAACTGCCTGACATCTGATTGTGTCTCATTTGTGGGACGTTACCCCATACCCATGCGTCACGGTCTCACCATAGGAGAACTTGCGCTGTTGTTCAACGATTTTTATGGTATCGGCTGCGACCTTGAAGTCGTTCCCATGAAAAACTGGAACCGCTCCATGTTTTTCCAGGACACCTTCCTGCCCTGGATTCCACCCTCCCCCAATCTGCCTGCACCTGTATCCGCAATGGTTTATCCCGGTCAGGTATTATGGGAAGGAACCAATATTTCCGAAGGACGGGGCACAACCCAGCCGTTTGAACTTTTTGGAGCGCCGTTTATAAATACCGACAAGATCATTTCATTTCTGGGAGGCAAAACGGTGCCGGGAGCTCTGCTCCGGCCCATTGCATTTGAACCGACATCAAACAAATGGGCAGGCCGCTTATGCAAAGGATTCCAGATTCACATTACCGACCCATACGAGTACAAGCCTTATATCACATCCTTAAAATTGCTTGAGGCTGTTATGTTTTGTCACAACAATGCGTTTGAGTGGAACCCCCCTCCCTATGAATATGAATTTAAACGATTGCCCATCGATCTTATCCTGGGGAATAAGAAAATACGCGAAGCTATTGAAACACCGGGAGATATGGATAAAATTGAAAATTCCTGGAAGGATAGTCTGAACCAATTTATAGAAATGAGTCAGCGATTTTATCTTTATAAGTAAAAAAAGCCCCGCAAAAAAATGTGCGGGGCTTTTATATTGATAAATATATATAAGCTTTTTTAGTTTTAAAGCTTCAATCTCTTTGTTTCCGATTTTTTCTTCTATTTATCCTCGGATTCTGTTTTGGCAGAAATTTCAGTCTCTTTTTCTTTCTTCCATGTTTCCTTGAGTTCGTCAAAACCCAGATACAGAGCCAAACCACCGCCAAGCAGAAGCATAATCGGAATAGCGCCGGCTAAAAGGCTCAGAAAAGAATCAAACCAAACTGCTAAACCTATGATACCCAGCACCGCTCCTACAGCTCCTCCAATTAATGTTTTCATAAAGACAAGCCTCCTTTAGCTTAATATTGATTTTTTTTCGAATTGATTTTCCCGAATCCATATCCTTATTATCTGGAAAAATAAATAAAACAAGAAATATATTTGATATCCGTAGACGGCTATTTTTCGAAACCAATAATTTTCAGAGTATACAAAAAATACGTCTTGAGCGCAATCCTTTGATTTCCTTGACTTTACAAAACCATTTATTGGGGTAAGATTCAGCCGGGCCGGAAAATGATTTTGCTTATCAAGCAAGTTATGGGGCAGATTCCAGATATAATTTCTCTACAATTGTTGTAAACAATATATTTAAAAAATATCATAACATTTTTTTTAACGCAAGCCTAAAATTTTGACAAACAACTTGATATTATAGCTTATCAAATCTATATGTATAAAGTCCGATCAATTGAAGACTTCGGATCAGATAAGATATTGATCTAAAAGGTCGGAACATGAACATAATTTACTAAAAAAAGACTCAAACAGACTTTACCATGCTAAAAAAAAAACCCCCCCAACACTTGCGATTAAAAAAAAGAAAAGAAAATGCCAATTTTCCTCTTAAAAAAGCACGTGACTTTTATTTATGCTTTTTACCGGGTAATATCGGTTTTTTATCATCATCCATATTAAAACTTTTTTTCTCCGGAATAACGCTTGGCGAGGATCAGACATCCATAGTTCAAAAACTCCCCGAAGATGCAATTGTCGTCTATTCCACAAAGTATAAAAGTTATTTTGAATATCTATTTTATCACACCCGGTTCAGAACTTTGGGCTTGCCGTATCCTGAAATAGGGTTTGACCAGAAGGTATTCATGTGGCAGCCGATATCCCGGATTTTAAAAACTTTTCTATTTTATGTGAATTATCTCCGTCACAACCTGGCACTTCCTGACCCTTATGAAAGTGGATATATACGTGAAGAATTAATTAACGGACGTTCAGGTTTACTCTACCTGGTTGACAAAAAAGGATTCTACCGTAGATTTGTAAAATCGAAAACAGATCCGATCCGGTATCTTGTCAGAATTCAGCATTCCATTGATCGCCCTATTTTTATTATCCCTCAACTTATGCTTTTCAGCAAAAAACCTAAACGTTCCATTCCGACATTAATGGATTTGCTCCTTGGTACTGAAGAAAAGCCGGGGAAAATAAGACGATTGGTCACCCTTTTTAAAAATCCTAAAAAAATCTTTGTGGAAATATCGGAACCGGTTAATATAAAAGAGTTTATAAGTTTTTCGGAAAACAAGTACTTAAACATTGATCAACAGGCGCTTGCCCTCAGGCGTTATCTTTTGGTTCAAACCAAACGTCATCGTCAGAGCATTACCGGACCGGTCCTGACATCAAGGGAAGAACTCAAAGAGAGCATCCTGACAAATGATCGGCTTCGGGAATTTATGGAGAAGCATTCAAAAAAAAAAGATATCCCGATACATCAGATACATAAAAAAGCGGATGCCTATGTTGAAGAGATTGCAGCAAATTATAATCATACCATGGTCACGATTTTAGAAAAAATAGTGACATGGGGTTTAAGGACCCTGTTTGAAGAGATCTCTATCAACCATGACGAACTTAACAAAATAAAAAGAATGTCTCAAAAAGGGCCATTAATCCTTGTTCCGTGCCACAAGAGCCATTTGGATTACCTGATATTATCAACTATCTTTCGTATCAACAATATGCAATGCCCCCATATTGCTGCGGGAAAGAATCTCTCTTTCTGGCCGTTGGGCCCCATATTCAGAAGTGCGGGTGCTTTTTTCCTGCGGCGAACCTTCAAGGGAGCCGTCCTCTATGCAAAGGTTTTTGCAGAATATATTCAGAAAATTCTTGAAGAAGGGTTCAGCCTGGAATTTTTTATTGAAGGGGGCAGAAGTCGGACCGGCAAATTGCTGATGCCGAAGCTCGGGTTGCTTTCCATCCTTCTCAATGCTTATAAAAGGGGAAAGATGGACGACATGATATTTGCACCTATTTATATAGGATATGACAGAGTAATAGAAGAAAGTTCATACATTCATGAAGTTGAAGGCGGGCAAAAAAAAACTGAAACCTTTCTCCAGGTTATTAAAGCAGGAAAATTTCTGAAAAAAAGGTATGGGAAAGTATATATCAAGTTTCATGAACCTGTTTCGCTAAAAGACTATTTACATAAAAACAACCTGGAAACTTCGAATATGACATCCAAAGATTGGAACACTTTATGTCGTGATTTGGGGCACAAGTTTATGAACGCAATAGACAATATCACGGTTATTACACCTTATGCCATTGTTGCAAGCGCCATATTAAACTTTTCACAGCAAAAATTTTATCATAATCAACTGACATCCAACATCGAAACATATATGAACCATGTTGTTTCGCAAAAAGCACCGCTGGCGGATACAATCCTTATCGATCATGTACACGCTTTTGATCTGGTTCTTGACACTTTTGTTCAAAGAAAGTTTATTGATAAAATTTCAGACGACAAGAAAAAAGATCCGTCTTCCAATGTTTTATTCAAGATCAATGAAAATAAACGTCAGGGCCTTGAATATTACAAAAACAACTGTATCGCTTTTTTTGTACCGGCAGCATTCACAGCCCTTTCCATCCTTGATGGCGATGCTTTCCAGTTTACATCTTCCAGTTTACATTCCAGTTATACTTTTCTTCAGGAATTTTTTAAGAATGAATTTACCCACGACGTTGATCATGCACCGGAATACTTTGTCCGAAAAACCATCAAAGCATTTATTGATGAGGCCGTACTGATGCCTCATCAAACACTGCCGGATACATACAACCTGACCTCGGCAGGTCACAGAAAAATTAAACTTTTTTCAAATTTTCTTAAAACTTATTTTGAATCATATTGGGTCGTATTGAATTTTTTCATGATATACCCTAAAAACCATGTTGAACCTAAAAATCGTATAAAAAAGATTCAATCCATGGGTAATCGTATGTATAAACGAAACGAAATCGAAAGGATAGAATCCCTCTCCAAAGTCAATTACAGCAATGCCGTAAAATATTTCATTTCCAACGGAATAAGGGGCTCGGAAGACAAAGAGAAAATTCAGATCTACGCCGACACAATACAAAAATATCTGCTGCATCTGGAATAATAAAAAAGGTCTTATCTTCTCAAATATGAAAGCATTGATACTTGCGGCAGGTTTTGGGACACGTCTTTTACCATTCACCCAAAACAGACCCAAACCTTTATTCACTATTGCAAACCGTCCGGTTCTGGATATCATCATTCACGATCTTCAAAATGCAGGCTGCCAAGAAATTATCATCAATACCCATCATCTGCATCAAAAAATCGAATCTTTTATCGGCGATCAGGAATACACCCTTCCGGTCCGTACCTGTCATGAAACGGAAATCCTCGGCACAGGAGGAGCCATTAAAAATACGGAGAATTTCTGGGACGGATCTCCGTTTATTGTTATTAACAGCGACATTTTTACCGATATAAACATAAAAGCCGTTTACGAGTTCCATTTACGTCATAATCATCCGGCTACACTGGTGCTCCATGATTATCCGGAGTTCAACAACGTATCGGTCAGCGGGGACGGTTTTATTACAGGGTTTCATAACAAAGCGGAAACACCCGAATCAAAACTTCTTGCCTTTACCGGCATTCAGATCCTTGATCCGAAAATTGTTGATTTTATACCGGCCGGTGTTTTTTTCAGCAGCATTGACCTTTACCGAAATTTAATATTAACAGGCCTGAAGGTAAAATCCTTTATTTCAAAAAACCACTTTTGGAGAGATATCGGAACACCGCAAACATACCGCAAGACTGTTTTTGAAAAAATGGCATATGACGCTTTCAGGCAGGCATGGCCGGGGTTTTCAGGTAATAAAATTATCCGGAAAAAACTTAAAGGGGATGGATCAGACAGAAAGTGGTATCGGCTGACATCAGATGACCAATCACTTGTTATGGTTGACCACGGCATAAAAATACAAAGCGCGACATCCGAAGCCGACTCGTTCGTAGCGATTGGACGCCATCTGCATAACAAGGGCATACCGGTGCCGAAAATCCATATTTATGATACGTTCTCGGGCCAGGTATTCCTGGAAGACCTGGGCGACGAAAATCTTCAGTCATTTGTTCTAAAGGCTGAAAGTCTTGAAGATATTGTCTTCTGTTACCAATCGGTTATAAACAGTCTTATTCATCTTTCTATTTCCGGTGCCCGGCAGTTTGACCCCTCCTGGACATATCAAACCCCTTATTACAACAAAGATTTAATTCTTTCAAAGGAATGTCGCTACTTTGTTGATGCATTTTTGAAAGGATACCTCGGCATGGATTCATTTTTTGAAGATTTTGAAAATGAATTTTCATCAATTGCAGACAAAGCACTTGAATTTACGACAAACGGATTTATGCATCGGGACTTGCAATCCCGAAATATCATGGTAAAAAACGACAGGTTTTATTTTATTGATTTTCAGGGTGGACGTATAGGACCGATTCAATACGATCTCGCATCCCTTCTTTTGGATCCCTACGTTGATCTTCCCCGCCCTGTTCAGAACCGGCTTCTTGACTACGCCATGGAAAAGCTTTCTACTTGTGTTCAAATTGACCCCAAAAAATTTTGCATATGCTATAATTATTGCTCCATAACAAGAAATCTGCAAATACTTGGTGCATTTGGTTATTTGACCCGTATCAAAGGGAAGAGATATTTTGAAAAATACATCCCCAATGCCCTGAAAACCTTGAAAAATCATTTTAATGGGCTTGATGATCGCCAATTTCCCAAATTAAAATCGATTATGAAAAAATTGTAACTCATGTTACAGTTTCAATATTTTAAAATCTCCCGGAGGTAAAAAATGAACCGAATAAAAATCATGGTAAACGGCATCCCCGGCAATGTGGCGACAACTGTAGCCGAACACGCCCTTGCTGACGACAGGTTTGAACTGGTTTTACAATCTCTTACCGGGCCTGAAATCAAGGAGAAGGAATGGGTTGTCGATTCTGCTTCCATCCGTCTTATTACGCCTGCAATGCAGGCTCAGGCTATAAATGAAATAAAAGCCAAGGAAGGCCCCTTTATCAGTGTAGACTTTACTCATCCCACGGCCGTAAACAGTAATGCCGACTTTTACTGCAAACATGAACTTCCCTTTGTAATGGGTACGACAGGAGGTGACAGAGCGCTTCTTGAGGATACCGTTCTTGCATCTTCCATTCCTGCTGTCATAGCGCCTAACATGGCCAAGCAGATTGTCGGCTTCCAGGCCATGATGGAATATGCCGCAAAAAATTTTCCGGACCTTTTTCAAGGATACACGCTTGAAGTCAGGGAAAGCCATCAGAAAGGAAAGGCGGACACAAGCGGAACCGCCAAAGCCATGGTAACGTATTTTAATCAGATGGGTGTCAACTTTTCAGAAAATGACATTATAAAGGAACGTGATCCCGAAATTCAGAAGAACACATGGGGTATCCCGGAAGAGTATTTGAGTGGACATGGTTGGCATACCTATACCTTAAGTTCCAGTGATAATACCGTTAAATTTACATTTTCCCACAATGTAAACGGCAGGGATGTCTACGCAAAAGGCACGCTTGATGCAATATCTTATCTGAACAAAAAAATATCCCAGGGAACAAAGGGAAGGGTCTACACGATGATTGACGTATTAAAAGGAGATTAGAACCTCTTTGCAAAACTGATAAATCGAGTCATTAACTTGAACTCGTTTTTAACTTTTCCGACTTTACGGAGAACCAAGGAGACAAAGGGAAGCCCGTATTTTAAAACTCTTGTCTCAAAATATATTCTATGTTAAGAACGGCAGTGCCTGATATTTGAAATTACCGCAACTTTGACGGCCTCGTAAAAAATTTTTTTACGTGACTTTAAGTATATATTTGGGAAAAAACCCATGAACTTTTAAAAATACTTACGGAACGATCAAAATATTTTTTACGAATCCATCAATTTGCAGACTTACAGGTTGCAGACTTACAGGACTAAACTTTCGAAAGGATGGATAATAAATGGCGAAATACAACAATCTCATAACGATAACCCTGGTAATATTCCTTGGATGCCTTATACAATCAGCTCTTTATTTTGCCGAAAGCAGAGAGACGCCGACCAAAGCGGTTCTCGAATTTTCAAAGGCATATTTCCAGTTAGATCCGTCAATGTCCGAAAGACTCTGCGAGGAAAGGAAAACAGTCGACGATGTCGATGTGGTAACCGAGTACCTCCAGACCGCTGCCAAAGAAGCGAGTCAGAGAGGATTTGGCCTGAGTTACATAAAAAACAAACTCTACAACATAGGAATCTTTGTCATCAGCCAGGATAACGATCAAGCCGAAATTCGCTTGGTTGGTGACAGAAAGCCCTGGTTGAGATCCCTTTTTACCGGTGAGACTTATAAGGTTGATGAAACAATCAACGTTATAAAGGAAGACGGGAAGTGGAAAGTATGCGGGGATAAGCTTTTCTCTCTTCCTTAATTAAAGGTTAAGAGCCTATTTAAAAATCGGCTGCAAAAGCGTGAGAGCGGTTCAAATAGTTTTTAAACAGGCTCTAAGGCAAGAAACATCATTAATTGCTTGACACAATGAAAGCAAAAAAGTAAATACCCTGCTTAGACCTTAAAAAACAGGCATCTCCAGCATTCTCTAAACATATTAATATTACCACCATAAGAGTTTTGCAGAAGCCTTTATTTTTTCGGGCCTGCCCTTTGGCTTTGAATGCCAGGGAACATGCCCGGAAATCGTTTAAAACAAGTGGTTGTCCAAAGATCTTGCTATCTTCTTTGGCCCATAACAATCAATATAATCACTTCAAGGTTAAAACTTACATTTCGCATGTCGTTTTATTTTTTTATGGTAAAAAATAATATTTTAAGAAAATTCAACAATTTACAATTTTAACATGCGGAATGTAAGTCAAAATAAAAGTATTAATATATTAACCATTTTAAATAAAAGGAGAAATCAGCGTGAACAAAGGAGATTTAATTAACGAGGTAGCCAAGGTATTAACTACCAAAAAAGAGGCCCAGGCAGCAGTCGATTGTGTTCTTTCAACCATTACTGAATCACTTGTAAGCAATGATACGGTTACGCTTGTTGGTTTTGGAACATTTAAGTCGGTAAAACGGGAAGCCAG
>JAFDHS010000033.1 GCA_019308655.1 Deltaproteobacteria bacterium | reverse complement strand
AAGGCCGAGATTGATTTTTTTGTGGGGCCACCATGCCGGATTAATTGTGGGAAGCAGGTATATGACAGCGATACTTATAACCACGAGACATGTAATCAGTCTCCAGGAAAGATTCTTCAATGATTTATTCCTTTCGTTTAACGGCTTAATCCTTAGCAGTATTTCAGTTTCCAAAAATTTTGGGAACTCAGATATGATGTCCTTTTAAAAATCGAGACAGGGACGGCAAAGTAAAAAGATCCATTGAAAGGCGTTCGAAAGATAAAATGCAACGCGGCAGGTAAACTTTTTACAAAGTCGTCAAATATGGGGGGCTATTTAAAAATAACCTTATGAACACAGCTGAAGCTTGAAGTGCCTAAGGTGAGCTGACGCTAAAAATTACAGACGGTGAACTCAACTTTTAGGCACCTCCGATCACTTTCAATGAACGACTTACAGGTGTATCAAATTTAAGATCTGCTTTTTTACCGGGTCTCTGAAGAATGCTGACTCAATGCAGATATATTACTGCGTAAAATTTTTATGCGAACTTTTTCTGCGATTTCTAAGGTCATCGTAGTATCGTCTAATGCGGTGATACGACCGTGGATGCCTCCGCTTGTAATTACCCGGTCACCTTTTTTAAGGTTATTGACCATCTCACGATGCTCTTTTGTCTTTTTCTGCTGGGGTCTGATAAGCAGAAAATAAAATATTACAAACATGAGGATAAGAGGCATGAGGCTTATCAATCCTCCTCCCGGCGTACCTTCTGCTCCTCCCTGGCCCATTGCGTATGCGATATTAATCAAGATACAACCTCCTTATTAAATTAATTAAAAGCTTTCAAGCGGGTTTTTTTATTTGTCAACAAATTCTCCCGTTATTTTATTGTTCGGCGGGTATCCAGAGGGTTTCACCATCGAAATGAATATTACTTATCTTATCATAATTGATCTGATCCAACATCGCAAAAACTTCGTTCATATTATAAATGACTATTTTACTCAACGGCTGGATAAGATCAAGATTATCCTCTAACTCACCTTTACTGATATTGTAAATGTAATCCATGTTTTCAGAAAATTTCAGAACCTTTGCCACACCGGAGCTATACCCTTTGATGTCCGCTTCATCCGCAAGGGGTGAAAGAGAAATGCCTCTGGATCCAAAATAGTCGTTTAATAATCTGAAGTGTATGTTCCATATGTTGTCGCCGGGGCGAACGACATGTATACCGTATTTCTGTTTTTCACCGCCTGATGCCATTCGGCCGTCTTTAATGTCCTTTTCTATGAAATCACCCTTGATAAGACGTGTTTTTTCTAAAATTTCCTCCATAGAAACCGTTGAATCGCCGATTTTGACGGATTCATCAGAGTTGAGGATCATATCGAGCCCGTTTCGAATTCCGTATTCCTCTTTTCTTTTCTGCATAAGGTCTTTAAGTTCCGGGTCTTTTTCCAGTTTGTCATAATCAATAACAGTTTTAGATTTTACCGGAACAGTTATGGCCTCAGGGCTTTTGGGGACAAGCGGTTGGGATTTTTTTTCGGTGTAAAACTTTAATCCTGTTGCACTCACAACAATAACAATTATACAAAAAACAATAAATTTTAATGTGTTATTTGATGCGTATGTAGTTTTTGGAGGCATAATTCACCGTGCTGTTTATATAGATTGAAACAACAGATACCGTAATCGCAAAAGCCTGTCAATATGACAAGTTTTTTATTTTTCACAAATAATCTTGCTCTCTCCGGGTATCATATCGGCATCTCTTTCGAGAGATACGGTGATACCATGTCTTGCCTCAAGATCAAGAAGTTCTTTTCGCTTCTTGTTCAAGAGATAATCCGCTACATCATGGGGAATGATTCCTTTTATACCGGATATTTCATCCTTTAACATTTCCAGGCTCAGTTTGCGTAAAAAGCCAAGTCCAAGGGTTTCCTTGGAAGGGGTTATGCCTTTGCCATGGCAGTGTTTACATGTTACGAAACTGCTGTATTCAATAGATGGCCTGATTCGTTGTCTTGACATTTCCAACAGCCCGAATCTGGAAATTCTGCCGACTTTTGATCTGGCCTTGTCTTCTTTTAGATGGGCTTTCAAAGCCTTTTCAACCTGGGATCTGTTTTTTGACTCCCTCATGTCGATAAAATCTATGACGATCAGACCTCCCAAGTCCCTTAGTCTAAGCTGACGCGCAACTTCTTCCGCTGCTTCAAGATTGGTTTGCAGGGCTGTTTTTTCGATAGAATTTTTCTGAGTCGCCTTGCCGGAATTGACATCAATTGCGACCAGTGCTTCTGTCTGGTCGATAACAATACATCCTCCCGATTTTAAATTAACCCGGCTGTCAAAGATTGAAGCAATTTGTTGTTCGAGTTGATGTTTTGTGAAAATTGGTTTTGCGCCTTTGTATCGTTTGACTATTTTGGGAAGTTTGGGTGATATGAGATAAATAAAGTCTTTAACTTTTTGATAAATCGTAGGATCGTCTATCAGAATTTCCGTAACGTCGAGAGTGAAATAGTCCCTTATGGCTCTTACAGCAAGGTTTTGTTCTTTATAGAGGAGTACGGGGGCTTTTTCTTTTACGCTTTCTTTATTGATATTTTTCCACAGGCGCATAAGATAGCTCAAGTCCTTGGACATAAGGGTCTTCGTACAATTTTCGCCGGCAGTACGGACAATCAGACCGAACCCTTCGGGTACTTTCAGCTTGGCTATAATATCTTTCAGGCGTTTCCGTTCATTTTCATCTTCTATTTTTCGTGAAACCCCTTTGTTTTTGCTTCCGGGCATGAGGACAAGATATCTTCCGGGAAGAGAAATAAACGTGGTGATCATTGCACCCTTTTTCATTATCGGATCTTTTGTGACCTGGATTAGGAGTTCCTGACCGCGCTTGACTATTTTTTTTAATGAGAAATCGCCTGACTGAGTATCCTGAAAGTAGTCGCTGTGGATTTCCTGCTTCTGTAAAAAACCGTGACGCTCCGCTCCGTAATCAACAAAAACGGCCTGAAGGCTGGGTTCAACTCGCGTTATAACCGCTTTGTAAATATTTCCCTGGGTAATCTTCCTCGCCGCAGTCTCTATGTGAAATTCTTCTAATTTGTTGTTTTTGACTTTCGCGATTCTGCATTCTTCAGGATCGACTCCATTAATAAGTATTTTGTTGCTCATGTATTTTTATCCTTAAATTTAGTGTACCCCCTTAAAAAAAGAAAATGGTTATTTTATTTTATTATTTTAATTAATTGTGGTTTTTTAAAAAATTTTTTGGGTCTAAAGTAAGAAATTGTTAGATACAAGTCAAAGGATTTCTGCTCAGGGACCCGGAAAAAATAAATTATACTGCTTATCCGTTCATATTCAGGTCGGATTTGTTTGATTGAGGGTCGGATAAAGGTGCTGTGAAAAGGAGATATTAAAGCGAATACGTTTTCTTGCTTGACACGGAAAAAGTGTTTCTCTATATCCCTTTTATATTTTTCCCTTTGTATTTCATTGGAAAATTGATGAGATTTTTATTTATATGTGCGGCTTCTGTGCCTGACCCGTGGAATACAGAGTATGTCCTTCCAGGGTTTCAGCTCAAATTTTAGGAACTCAAAATTTTTGTTAGGTTATCAAGATACTTTATGATAAAAAAAAAGGTTTACGGCAACACCCTTAAAGAACGCCTGCTGGCAGGTATAAGGGATCGTTTATATGTTTTTTTGTTGGCCGGCGGGGAGGTGCGAGGGGCCGTTATTAACGGTACGCGCATGATCAATGAGATGCGGGCCAATCACGACCTGGGAATTTTGGAAACCCTGGTTCTGGGCCATGCTTATCTGGGAGCCGGTTTGATGTCGGCCGGCCTGAAAGGTAATGACAGGATCAGCTTACAAATTGAATGTTCAGGGCCCATTAAAGGCCTTGTGGTTGAAGCCAATGCTTTTGGTGAAGTCCGCGGTTATCTGAAAAATGTGCACATACCTGTTGACAAACCCTTGGAAGATTTCGATCTTTCTCCTTTTTTCGGTATCGGCTTTATAACCGTAACGAAATATCTGGAAGATGCCAAGCAGCCCTTTATGGGGCGGGTGGACTTACAATATGGTAACCTTGCCCAGGATCTTGCAAACTACTATCTCACATCGGAACAGATACCCACGGCATTTAATTTGAGTGTCCGGTTTGATTCTGAAGGCAAGGTTATCGGTGCCGGTGGATTGGTCTTACAAGCCATGCCCGGTGCCCGTAAGCAGACCATTGAAAGGGTGGAAAACCTGGTTCGGAATTTACCGTCAATTGGGACGATCTTTGCCGAAGACCGGACTTCGGAAGAAAAAAATCCGGATAAGCAGGCTCCGGCAAAATTGGTGAAAGAGGTTTTTAAAAGTTTTTCACCGAAATTTTTGGCCGATTACCGGGTCGAATTCATGTGTCATTGTAACGAGAAACGTATTTGCAGCCTCTTAACTCTCCTTCCGTTGGAAGATCTTAAGGATATTTTAGAAAAAGGACCTTTCCCTGTTGAGATACTGTGTCATAATTGCAATACACCCTATCATTTCACCCAAGCTGATATTAAGCAGATATATGAAAAGCGCTTCCCTGAAAATTAATTTTTGTTATGGTTCTTCAATCGACTGAGGGTTTATGAAAAATATTGCAGAACTTTTGTTTGAAGCAAAAATTTTAAAGGAAATTCCCAGATCAGGCTTTAATTTTCTGGGTACGGGAAAAGAGTCCATAGCGGAACATTCCTTTCTGGTTACTTTTATCGGATATGTCATGTCTCAAATGGCATCTGACATAGATCCCCTTAAACTCATATCCATGTGTATTGTACATGACCTGCCTGAGACAAGAACAGGAGATATGAACTACGTTCAGAAAAAATACGTAACCGTAGACGAAAAAAAAGCGATAGAAGACACAACCCGTGACATCCCTTTTGGTTCTTCCATTGCCGCTCTTATCGATGAATTCAATGAAAGAAAATCAGCAGAGGCAGAGCTGGCACATGACGCCGATCAACTCGCATTTATCCTTGAATTGAAAACCCTTTCGGATATCGGAAGTGCCGCCCCTGACAAATGGCTGCCTCATGTCTTAAGGCGTCTGAAAACAGATATCGGGAAAAAACTTGCCGAAAGCATCACAAGTACGGACTGGGATTCTTGGTGGCAAAAAAATTATGTTGAATGAGACTTGCGGATTTTTGGATAGAAAACGACTATTTTAATACGCCTTTGATTATATTTATGAAACTTACGATAAAAGAAGTTGCACGGAGTCTTGATCTTCCCTCAAACACTCTTGAACGCTGGGTACGTCAGGGCAGGATTCCTATGCGCAGAACCGGCAATACCTGCATGTTCAAAAAGTCTGTTCTGGAAAAATGGGCTAAAAATCATAATCTGCTTTTTTTACCTCCTGAACGGATTATCGAAAACAAGCCGGAACCCATCTTGGAGAATCTTTTGCCGTTGATGAAGCGCGGAGGTATATTTTATGGTATAAAAGGAGATGATGTTCAAAGCGTTCTGCTCAATGCCGTGGACAAGATTCCGGGTTTGGCGGAAAGTCAAAAAGATCAGCTTTATGAAAAGCTCATTGAAAGGGAGCGTCTTACATCGACCGGAATCGGCAAGGGGATTGCCATCCCCCATCCCCGTACCCCTCTTTCAAATGCAATCGGACATCCTTTAATCACCACATGCTTTCTTGAAAAGGCTGTAAATTTCGGTGCAGTGGATGACAAACCGGTCTTTGTCCTGTTTATACTGTTAAGTCAGTCTGTGAAGGGGCATCTCCATCTTTTATCCCGGCTTGCTTTTTGTATGCGGGATGACGCTTTTGTGGAATCTTTAAAAGAACCTCCCGCTATAGATGTTCTGTGTTCAAGAATAGCCGATTTTGAAGAAAAACTCGATAAAAGAGGGTAGGTTACACCCCCTTTTTAGAAAAAAACTTTTTTTCGTGACTGGTTTAAGTAGATTTTTAAAATTTTTTGCGGTTGATTTTGGTGTTGTTAATATGAGCAAATTAAAATTATTGCGCTATCCTGCGAACTGGCCCCTTTTCCGCACGGATGATCGTCTTTTGCTTATATTTATAGCTATTATTGTAGGGACTTGCAGTGGATTGGGAGCGGTAGCGCTTAATCGATCCATCCTGACAATATTTGACTTCCTTTATGATTATCACCATCTTTGGTGGGCGTTCTTTTTCCCGGCAATCGGAGCGGTCCTTTCCTCTTTGTTTCTTGAAAAAATCGTAAAGGAAGGGGCAGGTCATGGTGTGCCTGAGGTTATCTACAGCGTATCGCGTTACGGTGGCCTGCTCCGTTTCAGGTCGAGTTACTCCAGGCTGATATCCAGTTGCCTGACTATCGGCAGTGGAGGTTCAGCAGGCCCCGAGGCTCCTGTTGTTATGAGCGGGGCTGCCATCGGGTCCAATATCGCGAAATTTTTTTCCTTAAATGACCGTCAGCGGGTTACCCTTGTCGGATGTGGAGCGGCAGGGGCGATATCTTCCATTTTCAATGCACCCATTGCAGGGATGGTTTTTACAATGGAGGTGATTCTCGGGGAATGGTCTTCCGTAAACATTATTCCGATTGCCATTGCTTCCGTAGCGGGTACTGAAGTAAGCCGTATACTTCAGGGAAACCAGATCGCTTTTTCCCATCGCCACTTCAGTATCGATTTTACTGATATTACGGCATCTATCGGTTTGGCTGTAATTACAGCTGCAGCATCAATTCTGCTGACGCGTATGCTTGGCTATATGAACGGCGTATCAAGCCGGCTTTCATTTCCGGTATGGATACGGGCGGCTATAGGCGGCTGTGCAGTCGGTCTCATCGGTTTTTTCCTTCCTGATGTTTTAGGGGAAGGGTATCAGCCGATTCGGGCCATGATCGAGGGGAGTTTCAGGCAGGGTTTAATTGCCGTTGCACTGGCTGGAATTGCAAAGATTGTTGCCACTTCCCTGACCTTGGGTTGGGGCGGTTCAGGAGGAATATTTGCCCCTTCTCTCGTCATCGGCAGTTTTGTAGGGCTGGCTTATCACCGGGCGCTCGTTTTTTTGTGGCCGGCTGCATCATGGGTCAACGAAGGCTGTTTTGCTTTGCTTGGAATGGCCGGGCTTATCAGCGGCATATTGCAGGCACCCCTTACCGGAATTTTCCTTATCGTTGAAATTACGGGGAGTTATGAAGTCATTCTCCCACTTATTTTAGTATCAGCTGTTTCTACAACACTCTGCCACTACATCGAACCTGCCTCCATTTATCTTAAAGGCCTTGTAGAGAAAGGCCATCTTTTAAGGCCCGGCACGGATGCCAGGGTTCTGACCGATTTGAGTATAGAAGAACTCCTTGAAACCGATTGTATAACGGTAAAACAGAATATGCTGCTTCGGGATTTTATCGATATCATAAAAAGATCCCATAGAAATTACTTCCCTGTTGAGGAAGAAGATACGGGTTATTTTTTGGGGATGATACATTTAGATGATATTCGGCCTTATTTATTTGACTTCATGATGTATGATGCGGTTATTTTGGGTCAGTTGATGAATACCCGGGTTGAGACAGTCCGTCCTGAAGACGATTTGGCTGATGTTTTGCGAAAGATGGATGAAAATCGACTTTTCAGCATGCCGGTTGTTGCGAACAAAAGATTTATAGGTATGATTTCAAAGGCGACACTTCTGGATAAATATCGTAAAGAGCTTATCGTGCAGACTGCCCCCTGAACTCTGATTTGTATAAGGGACTCGGAACAAACAAATTATCCCATTTAGCATCACCTCTTCAGGCCATCTTTATCCGATCCTCAATCAAATCGTCCTCGAAATAGAACGACTATTCCTGTGGCGATTAGATTTCGGATCGAATAAATCTAACCTAAACATGAGCGCTATCTGGAACACTTTATTTTTTCCGAGTCCCTAAGCCAATTTTCAAAGCACATAAGGAGACTTAAATGGATTTTCAATTACTTCATATCTTCAGAAATACGCCTTTGGGGAGGGAGACTCTGTTTCAATCAATCTATTTTTGCAAGCAGGTCGGGGTAGTTCCGGTTATTTATATCCCTGAATTTACAAAATTTCTAATGTATTTTGAAAATGATGTCGTACAGATCGATCTCGATAATTCATATCTGACAGCTCCGGATACCGCCGTAGAACATGTAAACCAAATCGTTGATCAGATGGGAGTAAATTCAACATTTTTAAAAGCAAAACATTTTACGGCCACCACGCTTCCCGATATTCCCACAAATTTTGATTTTATGTGCTGCCCTCGAAGCATAAGCGATCTCTCCTCCAAGATAGGTCTTGGCTATATA
>JAFDHS010000410.1 GCA_019308655.1 Deltaproteobacteria bacterium | reverse complement strand
GACTGCCCAATACTTTAGCGATCCCGCCGGGAATCGTCAAGAAAGAATTATCCCCTTTCAAAAATTTAAGAAAAATTATCTGAATATCATTTACAACCCCGCCTTTCCGGATATCCTGACCGTCACTGAAAAAGAGCTGCTTAAACTCTTAAACCAATATGCATTCATGGATGGCAAGTGTTATCCGAAACAAACCACATTGGCGGCTAAACTCAATTGTACCACTCGACAAATCAGACGGTTGATCAAAAAACTTGAGCAAAAAGGGTTTATTGAAGTTGAACGCCCGGGCCTGGTCGAACGACACATTTTCAAGCAAAGCATCCATTATTTTTTCCTCTGGCATCCCGCCTACGAAACGGTCATGTCCCCTGAAATGTCCGGTGAAATCACCCCCGATACCTTTATTAATATAAACCAACAAATCTTAAAAGCTCCGGCAGTGCCGATTGTTGACCCAAAAGAATTTGATTTTGACCATCTGTTTGCCAAAATTAACGGTTTTGAGGTCCGATTTAATCCATCAGCTTTTTTTGGAAAATATATCAAGCTGTTTCCTGTTGATGCCCTCAAGGAAACTTTGAAGGCCGTCTTAAAAAAACTGTCATCCGGTGTTGACAAATGCTTTGACACCTGGGGCTACGCTATTGCCATTATCAAACGTATCGGCCCTAACTATAACGAGGCCGAATACATCAAGGAGGAACAGCAGCGGTTTGAAGATATGCCTGACCCTGATGAAATCTGGGACAAGATGATCAAGGAATGTGAAGAAGAAGAGAAGAACCTGGTCTATATCCCTGAGGATGAGTTACCCGAAGGCGTACCCACAGTAGCGCAACTCAGAGCCATGATATGCGGAGAAGATAAAGTTCCCGAATTTGAAGAACTCAAATCGGAAGAACCGGAACCCGTTGAAGAAGAAAAATCAGAGATTGATCAAATCCCTACTCAAATCAATCAGCACAAAACCCTATTCAATCCATCAACCTTCATTGACAATCATATTAAAAATTACACAACCGAGAGCATTACTCAGGTTTTGCTTACTAAAATTCTGACTAACAAAAACAAATGGCATAAGGTACTACTTTGGCAAGTCTTAGACCCAGGCGGATGAGAGCCGGCCCTTTCAAATCAATTGAATCCCGGTGGGCAGTATCTTTATTTTTTTTTGTTTCAATAAAGCGCCTAATGTTTTTTTAAACGCCTTTTTACTAATGCCAAACTGCAAATATATTTCATCGGGAGACGTTTTATCGGTAACCGCCAAAAAACCATCGTTTTCTACTAATGCGCGATAAATTGATTCATTGTTGAATTGAAATGTCAATTTTATTGTCTTCACGAATTTTTTTTACAAATCCGTTTAATTTATCTCCAATGTTGAGCTTTCTGAATATTTCGTTATTAAATATTAATCCAGTGTGTCGGTTGTTTACTATGACGGTAAAACCAAGATCGGTTTTTTGCATTACCACCAAATCAACTTTTTCTTTTTCTTTTACCGTTAATTTTTCATTTTGCAAATGTTTTGCTATCTTGTTGCTGGCATAAAGTCTGTCTGTTTTTGTATCCAGATCCAGATAAACGATATACCATCTTCTCTCTTCCATTTTTTGTCTTTGTTCCGTAAAAGGAACCAAAAGTTCTTTTTCCATCCCCCAATCCAAAAATGCTCCAACCTCGGTAACTGCCGTAACTTTCAATAGAGCAAATTCATGTAAATATATCTTAGGGGTTAAGTTTGTGGCTATTTTTCGCTCCTCATGATCGCGATAAACAAAAACCTCAATTTCATCCTCTATCTCAAAATTGTCCGGGCAATATTTATTAGGAAGAAGTACGTCTTCACCGGATACATCTCCTAAATATAAACCAACACTGGTACGCCTTAAAATTTCTAATTTATTTTTTTTTCCTATCTCTATCACATTAACCTCTGCTTTCAACCTTTGCTTTCAATTGAATGTTATCGCGATATTTAAGCTGCATACCTTTTAAAAAATTACGTAAAATTTGATCGTTACAGTCACGATAGTGTTTATGATCCGCTCTACGGAAAAACGCACTTAATTCGTGTTTGCTTATGCGCAAATTAGCCAGTTCCATAATCTCCAAGACATCCTCGGCTTTCAGATTCAATGCGATTTTTAATTTCATGAAAATGATGTTGTTCGTTAAACGCTTCTCCGGTTTGGGTTGTGGTCCTTTTTTTTTGCCTCGTTTGTCGTTAATTAAGCCATTCAGGAAAATTGCCAGTTGAGTGTCACTACATTTTTGACAAGCAGGATCATCATCTTTTTTTAACCAATCGCTGATTTGCTCCCGAGTTACTTTA
>JAFDHS010000032.1 GCA_019308655.1 Deltaproteobacteria bacterium | reverse complement strand
CAGGCCCCTGTGCCTGCCCTGACAATGAACATCAACCAACGAATGGACAACCACGGAAAATAAATGGGCAACCACGGGGGGTTGCCCCTACGATGTCATTATCCGATATTGTACATCGGTTTAAAAATAATAATTGGCCACGGTTTAACAAAAAATTATGGCAACGCAATTATTACGAACATATTATCCGTGATGAGAAATCCTATTATCAAATATCGAATCCCCATCTGGGGTCAAATCTTTAATTATGACAATTCACACAATATATTCTGAAATCACTATTTGAGTTGACTCCTTAATAATATCGACGTACAAATCAGGGCGGCACAAAAAAAGGGCCTATGAGTGATTCTCATAAGCCCTTGATTTTATTATGGCTGAGGGACAAGGATTCGAACCTTGATGGCTGAGGGACAAGGATTCGAACCTTGATTAACGGGACCAGAACCCGTCGTCCTGCCGTTAGACGATCCCTCAATGAAATTATTTTTTTCTAATACAAAAAATTGAACGCAGAGTCAAGATTAAAATTAATTTACTTGCTCATTATGAACTGTACGGCTTTATTCAGTCTTGAAATGGTTCGATCTTTGCCAAGTACTTCCAGAACTTCAAAAATACCCGGGCTTACGGTTTTTCCTGTCAGGGCCGATCTTAAGGGTTGAGCGATCTTGCCGAATTTCAGACCGGTCGTTTCTATGAAACTTTCAAATACGGTTTCAAGGTTTTTTTCACTGAAATCCTCTGTTTGTTCCAACTGTTCGGTAAGAAGTTTCAGCATATCAAGAACGCCGGGTTTGAAAAATAGTTTGGCGGCCTTTTCTTCGTATGAAAAATCATCCACATAATAAAATATAGCGCCTTCTGCCATCTCCAGCAGGGTTTTGCTCCTTTTATTAAGTGTTTTAATTACACTTTCAAGGAATTCACCTTCTTCGGCATTAACCCCCCTCTCTTTTAAGAAAGGTATGAGGTGTTTTGCAAGTTGATCAGGAGGGGTCGCCTTTATGTGATCCGCATTAAGGGCCAGAAGCTTATCCTTGTCGAACACGCCGGCAGACCGGCCTATATTCTCCAGATTAAACTTTTCAATCAGCTCAGCTTTGGTAAAAAACTCCTGATCACCAAATGACCATCCCAGGCGGACAAGATAATTAAGGACGGCATCAGGCAGATAGCCCATATCTCTGTAAGCGGTGACGGACATTGCGCCATGGCGCTTGCTGAGACGTGACCGGTCTTTTCCAAGTACCATGGGCACATGTCCAAAGTCAGGAACAGGGCTTCCCAGGGCTTTGTAAAGCAAGATCTGCTTGGGGGTGTTGCTGACATGATCGTCTCCCCTTATCACCGTGTTTATTCCCATGGTAATATCATCAACCACAACAGCCAGGTTGTATGTCGGGGTACCGTCACTCCGCTGAATGATAAAATCATCGAGTTCCGAATTCTGAAAAACGATGTTCTTTTTTATAACATCATGAAGAACGGTGGTTCCGGTTAAAGGCGCCTTGAAGCGGACTACGGCATTTTCGGTTTTGCCAAGTCCTTTTTCCCGGCATGTACCGTCATATTTCACCTTTCCGTCGGTGGCCATGGCCGTTTTTCTCATGACTTCAAGTTGTTCGGGAGAACAGGTGCAATAATAAGCATGACCTGAATCAAGAAGCTTTTGTATATACTCCTTATAAATATCAAACCGTTTGGATTGATAAAACGGTCCCTCATCCCAGTCAATGCCAAGCCATTCCAAGGCTTCAAAAATAGCATCTACGGAAGCCGTTGTCGAACGCCGGACATCCGTATCTTCAATTCGAAGAACAAAGGTGCCTTTCATGCGGCGTGCATAAAGCCAGTTAAAAAGAGCGGTTCGGGCACCGCCCACATGCAGATACCCCGAGGGACTGGGAGGGAAACGCGTAACAATCTTTTTCATTTTAGTTCACCTTTATAATTCGGTTATATTCGTGAAAGCCTCAATATCATATAAGCACAAGGAGTACAATAGAACAAACCGAACGTGAAAATTGTTGACAATACCTTTGATTTAAACTATTAAATTCGTTTTTAATAAATAAAAGTATTAAACCATATAAATGGCTAAAAAAACAAATAGTTAGGAGTTAGTTATGGCAGTACCAAAGCGAAAAACATCAAAATCAAAACGTGATAAACGACGAACTCACCAAAAAACCGCAGGCCCTAATGTCTCTTCCTGCCCTCAGTGCGGTGAAGCCAAACTTCCCCACCATGCATGCCTTGCTTGCGGTTCTTACAAGGGGCGTACCGTAATTGAAATTCATGAGGAATAATGTCTGACCAGTCTAAACGCACGGTAGTCATTACGGGTGGATCAAGAGGTCTTGGGCGTGCTGTTTGTCTTTCTTTTGCAGGGCCCGACACACATATTTTCTTCAATTATGCTTCCTCAAGCAAAAGCGCTGATGAAACCCAAAGACTTATAACCGAAGCCGGTGGTTCTGCAACAGGTCTGCAAGTTAATGTCGCATCAGAAAAAGAAGTTTCTGATTTTTTTAAAAAAATACTTGAAGAAACCGGCCGCATAGATGTGTTGGTAAACAATGCGGGAATCACCAGAGACGGCCTTTTGGTCCGTATGAAGGAAAAGGATTGGGATGATGTTTTGGATATTAACCTGAAGGGCGCTTTCAACTGCACTAAAATTGCGGCAAAATCCATGATGAAACAGCGCTTTGGCCGTATAATCAATATCACATCAATTGTTGGTGTAACAGGTAATATCGGTCAGGTAAATTATGTCGCTTCAAAAGCGGGATTAATCGGACTGACGAAAGCAGCTGCAAAAGAACTTGCATCGAGAAATATTACCGTCAATGCGGTTGCCCCCGGTTTTATCAAAACAGACATGACTGCATCAATTTCAGAAAAGGTAAAGGACCTTATGATGAAGCATGTTCCACTGGGGCGTCCAGGAGAGCCGGAAGATGTTGCAGGCGTTGTTGCATTTCTGGCTTCTGAAAGCGCAGCTTACATAACAGGCCAGGTTATTCATGTAAGTGGCGGTATGTATATATAAAAGGAGAATTTTATCATGTCGGTTGAAGATAAAGTAAAAAAAATCATTGGAGAAAAATTAGGCGTCGATCTATCTGAGATTACAGATGAATCCGCATTGGTGGATGATCTCGGAGCGGATTCTCTTGACCTTGTTGAGCTGATAATGTCCCTGGAAGAAGGATTCGATATAGAAGTGCCTGATGATGACGCCGAAAAACTGGTAACCGTCAAAAACGCTATCGACTATATAAACACTAAAGCATAAAAAATTTTAATCTTCGAGAACGGTTATTATACTGCCGAATGAGGAGGTCTCTTGGATAGACGGGTTGTTATTTCCGGTATAGGGCTTATAACACCGCTTGCTATAGGCGTTAAAGAGACATGGACTGCGCTGTGCGAGGGAAAATCAGGAATAACCGGGATAACCCGGTTCGATCCTTCTGATTTTGAAACAAAAATTGCCGGAGAAGTAAAGGATTTCCATCCTGAAGATTTTCTTCCCAAAAAAGAGGCTAGACGAACGGAAACTTTCATTGCTTATGCCATTGCCGCAGCCCGCATGGCTATGGAGGATTCCGGATTTGAAATCAACACCTCAAACGCAGACAGGGTTGCTGTTATCACAGGATGCGGACTGGGAGGACTCGGGTGTATCGAGGAGACTACAAAACTCCTGGAAAAAAGAGGGCCCAAAAGAGTTTCTCCGTTTTATATTCCAATGCTTTTAGGGAATATGGCACCCGGGATGGTCTCGATCCATCTTGGAGCCAAAGGACCCAATTTTTCCCTTACGACAGCGTGTGCATCAGGTACCCATGCTATTGGTGAGGCATTCAGAATTGTTAAAAGAGGCGACGCGGATGCCGCTATAACAGGAGGCGTCGAATCTGTCATCACCCCTACATGCTTTGCCGGTTTTAATGCCCTCAAAGCACTCTCTACCCGCAATGATGATCCCCAAAAAGCATCTCGTCCCTTTGAGCGCGATCGTGACGGTTTTGTAGTGGCTGAAGGCTGCGGCCTGCTTTTTATCGAAACACTTGAAAGCGCACTTAAAAGAGGGGCCCATATATATGCGGAAATTTGCGGATATGGACTGAACAGTGACGGGTATCATATGACAGCACCTTCCCCTGAGGGAGAAGGCGCGGCAAGATGCATGAAAATGGCCCTTGACGATGCCGGTATTGCATACGACCAGGTTGACTATATCAATGCACACGGAACATCAACACCCCTAAACGATGTTTATGAAACCATGGCAATCAAGTCGGTATTCAGGGAGAAGGCGCATTCAATAGCCATAAGTTCAACAAAATCCATGACGGGTCATTTGCTTGGTGCCGCCGGAGGTGTTGAAGCAGCTTTTACGGCGCTTACCATTCATGACGACATCATTCCTCCGACCATAAATCTTGATAATCCTGAAAAAGAGTGTGATCTTGATTATGTTCCTCACACCGCTCGCAAAACCAAGGTAGAGATTGCCATGACCAATTCCTTTGGATTCGGGGGAACAAACGCAACACTGATGCTCAAAAAATACCATGATTAAAATTGAATAACACAGGAGTTCAGGCGGTACCCGGTCGGAAATTCCGGATAGGCGCCGTCTGTACCTGTTTCCCATATCCGTGTTCAGTAAATCCATACGAGCTGAAAAGTATACGTTTATAATTTTTTTTTACCGGTTACGATTCGTTGGGTATCTTTACGTCCCGCACTGAAAAATCCTTGCATTTCGCTCCCCTCTCCCGGAATATACTTCTCAACAAGCATGTTAATAAACAAGCCGGATTACCGTAAAAAGGAAAAAAATGATGGACAAAAACAAAACGCCGATTATTATTGGAAGCGACCATGCAGCCTATCCCCTGAAGGAAAAGGTTAAAAAATATATTATTGAAAAAGGGATTGATGTTAAGGATATCGGAGCTTTCAGCGAAGATTCCGTCGATTATGCGGATTATGGAATCAAAGTTGCATCAGCCGTTTCAACAGGAGAGTTTGAACGTGGAATACTCCTGTGTGGAACGGGACTCGGAATGTCCATGGTCGCAAACAGATTCAACCATATTCGGGCGGCACTTTGCAATGACGTTTTTTCCGCCATCATGAGCAGGAAACACAACAATTCCAATATTCTGGTCATGGGCGGACGCCTTATAGGAGACGTGCTCGCCTTTGAAATCGTAATGGCCTGGCTTGAGACTTCATTTGAAGGTGGTCGGCATCAGTCACGCATAGAAAAATTCGACACCCTATCCGGATAAAGCGGGAAAGTGATCTAAAGTGAGCTTTTTTAAATTTTAATTTCCGGCTTGTTCGGCCTACAATAAAAAAAGGAATGATTCTTGAATTTGAAATGCATTGAAAAAACAGATCCTGAAATCGCCGCCGCCATTGCTGACGAGCTTGACAGACAACAGAACAATCTCGAACTGATCGCTTCCGAAAACATTGTAAGTCCGGCGGTTATGGCCGCCCAGGGAAGCGTATTGACCAATAAATATGCGGAAGGTTATCCGGATAAACGCTGGTACGGCGGATGTGAATATGTCGATATCGCCGAAAAATTGGCCATAGAGAGAGCAAAAGAGTTATTTGGCGCGACGTATGCAAATGTTCAGCCGCATTCAGGTTCCCAGGCCAACATGGCTGTATATTTTGCACTGTTAAACCCTGGCGATACCGTCATGGGCATGAATCTGGCCCATGGTGGACATCTTACCCACGGAAGCCCTGTCAATTTTTCAGGAAAGCTTTTTAATTTTATCCACTATGGTGTCCGGAAAGAGACTGGAACCATCGACTATGACAAACTGGCTCTTCTAGCCCGGAAACATCATCCCAAAATGATTATTGCAGGCGCAAGCGCCTACCCCCGAACCATAGATTTTGAAGCATTTGCACAAATCGCCAAATCCGTCAATGCTTATTTAATGGTTGATATGGCACACATAGCCGGTTTGGTGGCGGTCGGCCTTCATCCTTCACCGCTGCCCTTTGCAGATGTCGTGACATCTACAACCCACAAAACCCTGAGAGGACCGCGGGGAGGTCTGATCCTGGCCCGAAAGGACTATGGTCCCGTGCTGAACAAGGAAATCTTCCCCGGCATACAGGGCGGCCCCCTGATGCATGTTATTGCGGCAAAAGCAGTAGCTTTCAACGAAGCACTTTCAGAATCTTTTAAGGCCTACCAGACCAATATCGTTAACAATGCAAAGGTGCTTGCAAACTGTTTGATGAAAAAAGGTATAAAGCTTGTATCCAATGGAACAGATAACCACTTGATGCTTGCGGATTTGAATAATCTTGGTATAACCGGAAAAGATGCCGAAAGCGTTCTGGGACGTGCGGGTATTACCGTCAACAAAAATACCATACCATTTGAAACCCAAAGCCCTTCCGTCACAAGCGGCATACGCATCGGCACGCCCGCACTGACGACAAGGGGCATGGGAGAGTCAGAGATGATTATCATCGCGGATCTTATTGTTGAGACCTTGCAAAACTCGGCTGATGAAGGAGTTATAATGCGCAACCGGGAAAAAGTGAAAGAACTTTGCAACGCATTCCCTATTTATCAAAAAACAGACAAGGACTAAATCCGATGGAAGACCAAGGACGCCCTTCATGGGAAACCTACTTCATGGACATATGCATTCTTGTTGCAACGCGCTCGACCTGTCTCAGACGTTCGGTCGGGGCTATTATTGTAAAGGACAAGAGGATACTGGCTACCGGCTATAATGGTGCTCCCAGCGGTATTGCCCACTGCATTGAAACCGGTTGTATGCGTGAAAAACTAAATGTACCGTCGGGTGAACGTCATGAAATGTGCAGAGGAATTCATGCCGAACAGAATGCTATTCTACAGGCGGCTCTTCATGGAGTTTCCATAAAAGGGGCGGCGCTTTTCTGCACCAACCTTCCCTGTTCCATATGTACCAAAATGATTATCAATGCCGGCATCAAAAAAATTTACTATCTGGACGGATATCCTGATCCCAATCCCATGTCAAAAGACATGTTAAGAGAGGCGGATGTTCAAGTAATAAAGCTTAACTCCGGCGATCGGGAATAAATCATTATGAAGTGTCCATTTTGTGGGGAAATTAACAATAAAGTTATAGACTCCAGGTTGAGCAAAGACGGAAATGTGATCCGAAGGCGCAGGGAATGCATTGAATGTACCAGGCGATTTACGACTTATGAACACATTGAAACAATCCCTGTTATGATCATCAAGAAAGACGGCCGCCGTGAAGTATTCAATCGCAAAAAAGTGCATTCGGGCATTCAAAAAGCCTGTGAAAAACGTGAAATAAGCATGGATCTTATCGAAGATTGCGTCAACGACCTTGAAAGAGATCTCAGGGAGACAGGACAAAAAGAAATTCCTTCCTCCGCCATAGGCGAAAAGATCATGACAAGACTCCATGATTTAGACGATATCGCATATGTAAGGTTCGCATCCGTTTACAGGGAATTTAAAGACGTCAACGACTTTGTCGATGAGCTGAAAAACATTTTAAACAAACAGTAGTCTCTGTGAAGTGAGCTAACGTACCTAAAGTTCCGGCTTGTCCGGATCAGGGGCATATAAAATATTATACAATGGATGATCTTTATTTCATGAAAACGGCATTGGACCTTGCGGTAAGGGGACGGGGGTTTACCTCACCCAACCCTATGGTCGGTGCCGTGGTTGTAAAAGCAGGTCAAATTGTGGGCAGAGGATGGCACAAACAAGCAGGCGGTCCCCACGCCGAAGTTCATGCCATAGATGATGCGGGAAGTCTTGCCAAAGACGCCACACTGTATGTAACACTTGAACCGTGTAATCACACGGGCCGGACCCCTCCATGCACCGAAAAAATTCTTCAATCCGGCATCAGCCGGGTTGTTGTTGCCATGAAAGATCCCAATCCCGATGTCAAAGGCAAAGGAATGGATTATTTAAAGGCAAAAGGGGTAAAAATAACTTCAGGAGTTTGCAGGGACGAAGCGAAAAAACTCAACGAAATCTTCATAAAATACATTCAGACAAAACGCCCCTTTGTAATTTTGAAATGTGCCGCCACGTTAGATGGTCGTATCGCCACAAAAACGGGTGATTCAAAATGGGTGACCGGTCCCGAATCCAGAGAATTCGTTCACAAAGTTCGCCATGCCGTAGACTCGATTATGGTAGGTATCGGCACCGTAGAAAAAGATGACCCGAGTTTAACCACTCGCTTGAAAGATGTAAAAAACCTTGATCCGACAAGAATTATTCTGGATACCCATCTTTCGATTTCTGAAAATGCAAAGATGTTGCAACTTGATTCCGATTCAAATACGCTTATATTTTGTAATGATTCACCTTCGATAAATAAAAAGACAGCCCTGGAAAAAAAAGGGGCAAAAGTTATTCAAGCCCCTTT
>JAFDHS010000409.1 GCA_019308655.1 Deltaproteobacteria bacterium | reverse complement strand
CAAAATGGAATTCTTTACCGATGAAAAGTCGGTATTTTCAAACATAACGGTCCCGGAGCACATGTGCGGGTGGAACAACCTTGTTCATGGGGGAATCATATCCACGATTTTAGACGAAATCATGGGTTGGACCGCGATATACAGGCTTAAAAGCTTTATTCTGACCAAGTCTATGACAGTCGACTTTTTAAAACCGATTACCGTCGGCCAGAAGCTGAAGGTGGAAGGCAAAATGATCGAGATTGTCAACCCCAGGGAGGCCCGGATGGAAGGCTTGATCTACAACAAAGAAAAAGACCTGTGCGCCAAAGGGACCGGGACCTTTGCGGTATTTACACTTGATGCCGCAAAAAAACTGCCGGTGGTGAATGATGAACTGCTGAAAAGCATCGAACGGTTCATCAATGCATAATTCTATAAACTTCAGATCACTTCACACTTATAAAACATATGCCAGGCTATCTGAATATACTCCTTATCATTATTATTTTATTATATATCATCTTCCCCTTTGATCTCCTCCCGGATTTTATTCCGATTGCAGGCTGGCTTGACGACGGATTTCTTTTAGGGATTCTGGTGTATTACTTAAGGCGGGGAAGGTGGCCGAAGTTTTTACTTCGTATTTTGGGAAATAAAACCTATAAGAAGCTTGGGAAATAAAACCTATAAGAAGCACAATCAATCCTCTTATGGTTACGGGTCAGAGGGATTCAAAAAAGAAAAGAACTCTTCTGAATCTAACGGTTCCTCATATCAGGGTCGCACCAGACCCAAAGACCCTTATGAAATACTCGGGGTCAGTCCCGGCGCCGGTGTGGAGGAAATTCGGAATGCTTACCGTCAGGCGGTCAAAACCTATCATCCGGATAAGGTTTCTCATCTCGGCCCTGAATTCCAGGAGCTTGCCAAAGAAAAATTCGTTGAAATCCAAAACGCTTATGAAAAGCTTACGGGAAAAGAAGTTTGACGGACGCCTTGAACGCGTTATCAGCGCAGTAATCTGCGTTCTAAAAGTTGCTGCAAATCCCGCCTGCCATCCAAAACACAATGAATAAAGACCTTTTTTTCTTCAATTTCATAAATTACCCGATATGGTTTGAAATGGACCTCCAGATAGTTGCTGACACTAATTCGGCTCAACTCAGGCGGCACATGACCACGTTGTGGCATTTGATCAAGACTATTGCAGAGTTCCTCTAAACTATTGAGAACGTAATTGGCGCTTTGTTCAGAATCATGCTCAAAAATATAGCGGTAAATTTCAAAAAGGTCATCTTCCGCATCTTGAATGATAATAACCTGGTAAGTCACTTTAGTTCCTTGATACAAACACGAAGGTTTCTAAAAGACTGTTTAATAGTTCTATAATTTCCTTCTCTCTTGCTCTTTGAGCTTTGAGCAAGCATTTTTAAAAGAGCCAGGCTTTCTTGAGTCTGTTCGTACGATTCCAAATCTTGCACGATAACTTTGGGTTCGCCATTTTGAGTAATAATTAAAGTCTTGTGTTCATCAGAAATCTCACGAATTAATTCAGATGCATGTGCCTTCAAATAACTGATCGGCTTAATGGATTCACTTAGTTTCATAATTGTCACCTTGAACTGATTATAGTCTTTTTATAGGTCAAGTCAAGATTTTGTTTTTAAGTACCCGTTCATAAATTTTTTAAAATTTTAATTCAGTGCATCTGGGCTGAAGACCGGCCCTGGAGCAATGCCGGAGCACATATAAAAAGCAAAGATGACATTCTTGTAAAAACAAAGCCATTGCAAAAAATAGTTAATAAACCCTGGGGAAAATTTTTACCCTTTGATTTTCAGAAACAGGAAATAAAGTTTGAAGAAACTAAGATATAATGAATCCGAACAATAAGCTTGACATTGTAATCAATTATTGCTAAACAAAAAATCTCGATATTAAATCAGGATTATAAATAAATAATGAAAAATACCATTCTCAACATTATTAGCGTTATTATCCTCGTGGTCGGAGTCGTCTCCCGCCTCGAGAGCCAGTGTTGATAATGGTTTAAAATCAAAATATTTTTTATAAACATAAAAACCGTTATCAGCAAAAAAAGCTGATAACGGTTTTTCTTTTTCATGGAGCTATATTAGAAA
>JAFDHS010000031.1 GCA_019308655.1 Deltaproteobacteria bacterium | reverse complement strand
CTTTCCCACCCCGATCTGCCGCTTTCCGGCGTTCAATTTCATCCGGAAAGCTTTCTGACCGAAAACGGTTTTTTGCTTATAGAAAATTTTCTCAAACAAGGAGCTCTTGAAGTTTCATTGAATCATGAACAGTATGCAGCAGGATAAAATAAAAAATATGGCCGGTCAAATTGACGGCGTTCATATTGAAGATATTCATTTAACCGAGCCTTTTATTGATTTTTCCGCCCGCTTTGCCTCCATGGAGGGCAGTGTCATTTTGTTGAGCGGCGGCAAGCTTGATAGTGCAAGATACCATATACTCGCGGCAAAGCCATGGTTGAGTTTTTTGGGTCGGAACCGTAACATGGAGATTACCATCAAAGACCAAAGCCTTTGTTTTGAGGGCAACCCCTTTGATACACTTCGCATGTTATTGGAAACTTTCAGCCTTGAGGATTACCAAACAAGGATCAAACTTCCGGAACCTGTTTCAGCCGGACTTTTCGGATACTTTTCCTATGACCTCAAAGACCACCTGGAAAAATTGCCGAAAACATCCGTAGATGACCTGGGTCTTCCCCATATCCGTCTGTTTGCACCGTCGATAATCGTTGTCCATGACAAAAAAAAAGAAGTGACACGTCTCTGCATCCCCAAGCGCATGCTTTCAGGTAAAAGCACCGTAGATGAGGACCTTGATTTTTTTAAGAGCATTGTAAATTCAAATCCACCGAAAAAAGGAACTTTCAGTGGTGATCCCGGCGGGTTCAGATCCAACTTTACAAAGGCAAATTACCTGGAAGCGTTGGTGAAAATCAAGGAGTACATTGCATCCGGTCATGTTTATCAAGTCAATATGTCCCAGCGCTTTGAAATGGATTTCAAGGGCGATACCTTCAGTCTGTTCGAGACCCTTTACCATGCCAATCCAGCGCCTTTTTTCGCATATATAAATGCAGGTGACCACCAGATTGTTTCAACATCCCCTGAAAGGTTTGTCCAACGAATTGGAAAATACGTTGAAACCCGACCCATCAAGGGAACAAAACCCAGGGGAAAAACCGAGGCGGAAGATCAAAGACTCAAAATATCACTGAAGCAAAGCAAAAAAGATGACGCCGAGCTTTCAATGATCGTCGATCTTTTACGCAACGACATCGGAAAAGTCTGCGAAGGCGGGTCTGTCCGGGTTTCAGAACACAAAAGACTGGAACCTTATAAAAATGTTTATCATCTTGTATCTGTTGTTGAAGGCGTTCTGGACAAAGATTCCGATTCCGTGGATCTTATTACCGCCACTTTTCCAGGGGGATCCATTACCGGTTGTCCCAAAATCAGATCCATGGAAATCATCGACGAACTTGAACCCAACAGGCGGCATATTTATACAGGTTCCATCGGGTATGTCGGTTTCCATGATACCATGGATCTTTCCATCGTTATTCGAACCGTAACCATATATAACGGCAAGATTATCTTCTCTGTGGGCGGAGGTATTGTGTTCGACTCTGATCCGTCTGATGAGTTTGATGAAACCCTGCATAAGGGCCGAACATTGATGGAGGTTTTTCAAGGCAAAGGGGAAAAAACCGTTAATAAAAATTTTGTCTGGCTGAACGGAACAATAAAACCCATGGATCAGGCCGCTATCCCAATTACGGACCAGGGATTTCAGTACGGCTACGGTTTTTTTGAAACCATCAGGGTTGACAAGGGAAAGCCCAAATATCTCAAGGAACATATAAGGCGATTTTATAAAACCTGGAATCATCTTTTTTCACAGGAAATACCTGATCTTACCTGGGATAAAATTATAAATCAGGTAATTATTCAAAACAAACTGACAAAAGAAACAGCAGCCGTAAAAATTCTTGCCACAAAAGGGGACAGGATTTCACCACCTTTTAATCATACGCTTCTTGTTACCGCCAGACCGTACACCCACCGCCTGGAAGAAAAAAACGAACAGGGATTACATCTTTTAACATATCCGAATCCGCGTTTAAGCCCTCTTGCAGACTACAAGACGCTCAATTACTTATACTATTTTCTGGCCGGAAAATGGGCCAAGTTCCAAGGGGCCGACGAAGCGTTGATCATGAACCCGGACAATACCGTATCTGAAACCAACACGGCCAATATCCTGCTAATCAAGGATAAGACCGTAATAAGACCTGTTTCTACACATGTACTGCCGGGAATTATGGAAGGAGCAGTATGTGAACTTCTTATCCAATGGGGTTATAGAATCGAAAATAACCCTCTGCTGCCGGAAGAACTTTACTCAGCAGATCAGGTCTTCATCACGAATTCACTGATAGGAGCCGTACCCATACTCAGTATCGACAAAACCATGCCGGCGAAACCTTCCGATTTGTGTCAAAAAATCAACACCGCCGTCCTTTAGAATTTTAAAAAGTGTGAAGTGATCTAAAGTGAGCTAAAGTGCCTAAAGTTGAGGTATTCTATCAATTTTATATAAAAAAGACAGAGCGAAGCGACTCATTAACTTTAGCTCACTTTTAACTTTTCCGGTTTATCCGGATCAGGTTTCTTAAACTATCTCCTTTGAGATCTGTTTCTTGTAGTGTTGATGATACTTGATAACTTTTTTAATGTAAAATTGAGTGGCCTTGAAGGGCGGAATTCCTTTATAGCGCCTGACGTTTGAGCTACCGGCATTGTATGCCGCAAGAGCTAATTCAATGTCACCGTTATACCGTTTGATGAGCTGCTTTAAGTACTTGGCACCGCCGTTTACATTCTCTTCCGGATTGAAGATATCTTCCACCCCCAAAGATTTGGCGGTTTTGGGCATCAGTTGCATAAGACCTTTTGCGCCTTTTGCAGAAACAGCCTTAGGATTATATCCGGACTCTGCCATAATAACCGCCATTATGAGCGAAGGCTCAATCTGATAGCGGCTTGCCGCTTGAAATATATAAGGATGAAATCGGTTCTCTTTTTCAACATGAAGAGGTGACGTTTTTTTTAAGGCGGCCACGGGATACTCCTCCAACAAAGACGGTTTTGGCACACCTGTAGATATTATCGGATTTTTAACCTCTTCATGGATGTTTATCGCGCTATCATGAAAAGGTGATGTTTTTTTTAAGTCGGTAACAAGATCCTCCTTCAACAGACACGATTTTGTCACAACCGCGGATATTATCGGAATTTTAACCTCTTCATGAATGTTTATCGCGCTATCATGAAGAGAAGTGGCAAACAGACCAAGAACCATCGTAATGATGAATAGGTAGAAGGGCGGAAGATTTGTCCGGCATCTACTTACTTTTTCAAAAAATTTGTAACATCCGTTATTAATTGTCAATGCTCCCTTACTAAAATCATCCAACCTTAGTAAGCAACTTTTTGATAAGTTTTTCATTTCAACCCTCCTTTCAATCCCTCATTTTTCCCAGGAAACCAAGCTCCCATGCATACTTTGGTTTTTGTCCCTCCATTACGACAGGTTTGAATTGAATAATTATTTTTCAAATCAGAATATGTTTACCACTAGTTTTACATGGCAACAATCAGGCAGCGGTAGTATTTTTAACCTTATTTTTTGGAGTATGTGTTCTAAGAAAAAGGTATGAGGATAAAAAAGGAGAGGTAATACTTTTCTAATACTTAAGTATTAGAGATACTTGGCAGCCCATAGCGTGGCTTGAAATCGGTTGGGAACGTTAATCTTCTTATAAATATTGTAGATATGAGTCTTGACGGTATGAAGGCTTATGCAAAGATCGTCAGCGATCTCTTTATTGCCGGCACCGGAAGCAATCATAATAAGGATTTCTTTTTCTCTAAAAGTTAAAGCGACCGCGTTTTTTCCCGGCAAGTCGGCAGGTCTTCTTGGTTCCAAAAGGTATTTTGACAAGGTAACCCTGGAATACCACAACTCCCCGTTTAAAATAGCCGTAATACCCTTAGAGAAGATATTTAAGGGGACGGTATTACAAAATACGCCCCTTACGCCTCGATCCATGGCATCTCTTTCAAATCCTTTGTTCGGCTCAATATTAAACAGGGCGATAAAAAATCGGGACAAATTTGAATTACCCGCGATTTCAAACCTCGACCATAGGTCGTCAAGATCAGCGCCAAAGCAATCCAACATTAACAAACGGGTCTGACAAGCCTCATTGTCGATAACGGAATCCAGGCTCAACTTTGATCCGTATGTACACTTCAACCCTGCTTTCGATTCAAGGAACAAAACCAAAAGTTCATTTTGTAGTTTATTAGACCCTGCAATATGAACTATGGAATCGGATATCGAACCGGAAGTTGTCTTTTTTTTCTGGGTATCAGGGATCATGGTTTCGTAAGTAATTTGTAAGGTAATATCCGAAAATTTTTATCAAAAGAGATTGCTATACCCTTGCCGGCGGTTCGAATCACGGTTCCTGAAACCTTGATATGAGTTTTTTTAAGCTTCGGCATCTTCAATTCATCAAGCACGAGAATTATACCTATTTTCACCTTGGTACCGACAGAGAGAGAGAGAGATCGCCTGGTTTTAAAAAAAGCTCCCCCGGCACAGATGTTGTCTGTCAGAAGTTCAAAGGACTCCTGTTCCCCACTTTCCCTGACCACCGAAAGCCGAGACGGAAGCTTGATGGAAAACCTTTCCATAATTCTTTTATTAAGCTTTTCCTTCATAATAAAACCCCTAAATAAAGGTTAATCAGTGTCAGGAAGCGGCTAAAACCCTGCTTATCTATTTCATGCCTTGCACTGCCGGAGGCCCTGACTCCTTAAATTTTTTTAAAACAAACTTTTTAGGGAAATCGGGATGAGACAGGTAAGAAAGGGTGTTTGCCAGAAACACATCACACAACCCGTTAAATACCTTATCTTTTTTGGCTTCATTAATAAAATTTCGGTCGATTTTCACTTCAAAACATACTTTTTCTCCAAGAGCTTTTCTAATTTTATCAAGATCAATAGATGATCGATCCTCTTTGTTAAACAATAATTCATTTATAAGAATTTCCACCCTTGCAATCATGGTAACCAGCCACGTATCAGCACCTACCTTTCTGGATACATCATAAATTGTTAATTTCCGGTTGTTTTCAAGATCTATGGTTTTTACCAGTGTTTCCTTCATACAAAACCTCTATTTTAAATTTTCCTGGAACAAATTAAGTTGAACCTGATATTTTTTTGTTTTTAAAATCAGGATCTTCATATTTTTTCAACCTTTTTTTTCGGGCTCTTTCTTTTCCGCTTCAGATTCATCTTTATTAAGCCTGGATCTCTGTTTTTTTACTTTACCTGAAACATCCTTTACCCTTTTTTTTTATTAATTTTCTTATTTTTAAGCGGGGCGGAAGCCGGCAGAATAAAAAGGGATTTCCGGCCCAGCAGTCTGTCCATCTCTTCAGGTTCAAAAACCTTTATTTTGCCGTATTCTCCATCATATCCGGGAAAAATTTTTACCTTTTTTTGACGCATCCTGTTTACGGCTTCACTCAGCAGTGGAATTCCGGCTTTGTCAATGGCATCGGGGGTGAGTGTATGGAGTATTAAAAATTCAGGCCCCAGGCGCTCAAGTGCGGTTTTGTAATTATTCCGGACCTTTTTTGATTTTGGACCGACCTTCAGGATTTCAGACAAAATTTCTGCAAGCGGTATAATACTGTAAAAAGGATGGGTCTTTTCAGTTTTTCCACCATCCCTGCGATCCGCCAACGCTTCAACCCGGTAGAGAACGCCCAGAGTCAGCGGTTTACCGCATTCAGGACATATTCCCCTGTATTGGATGGTCATGTCCGGACTCAGGCAAACATTGCATTTTCTATGGCCGTCCATATGATATTTGCCTTCTTCAGGATAAAATTCAAAAGTCCCTAAAAATTTTTTCGGATCGCCGGATTTTATAGCATTTTTTATGGCCGGATAAGAGAGTTCCGTATTCAGCAAATTCGCCTCACGTCCAAGATTCATCGGCGAATGGGCATCTGAATTGGATACCAGGGTAAGAGCGTCTAAACCTGATACGCGCCGGTTCATTGCAGGATCTGACGAAAGACCGGTTTCAGCGGCAAATATGTAGTGGGAAAGATCTCCGAAACACTCGTCTATTGAATCAAATCCGGATTTTGAACCCAGAACCGAAAACCATGGTGTCCATATATGGGCCGGTATAAGATAGCCATGGTCCGAAGTTTCAAGTAAAATTTCAAGAAGGTCTCTCGCATCCAGACCGAGTATGGGTCTTCCATCAGACTTGATATTACCGATAGCATCAAGCTTTAAATTAAATTGATATACGGAATCAAGATCCGGTAAAAAAACAAGGTTGTGATTCTTTCTGGTTTTACCGTTTTTTTTGTATATGTTACTGATTTCGGATACTAAAATAAAGCGTACTTTTCCACGGCAGGAAGAGGGAACCTGTTTGTCGCATATTTGTGCAATTTCATCCTTTAATTTGAAGAGCCCTGCTTCCGCAGGGACTAATTTTTCCCTTATCTCGGCAAACCACCCGGGATGAGTAAAATCACCGGTCGCAACAACCGTTATCCCTTTGAGCTGGGCCGCGATATATAAATTTTCAAGATCACTGTTTTTTGCCGTGGCCCTTGAAAAGTAGGAGTGGACGTGTAAGTCTGCTATATATTTCATAAATAAGCCTTTTAATCAATACTTCAATACGTTTAGTCTCCCAAATTTTTAATATATCATATTTGAGAATTTTATTAACCGGAAAAATTTCTTGTAACCTTTTTATAAAAAAGCTATTATTTATTTTTCATGATGGTCTTCAGTTTAGCTCGATAAACTGTTATTTTATTATTACAATCAGGTTGGAGTACGATATTTTTCTATGGGTTTATTATCATCTACAGTATCCATAACGCGATATAAGGTCGACGGTAAGCTTGAAGAACCCGTTCTTGAAACCGTTTTAAACGGTCTTAAAAAAAATTGTTTCAAAGAGATTGATGATGATTCCGAATCGTCCACAGGATGGACATCTTTTGAGAATCCCTATTCTTCCACTTTTGAAGGTTCCTCTTTTGTTATCGGCACCTATTTGACCTTTTCTCTGAGAATCGATAAAAAAACAATACCTGCAAAAGTGTTAAAAAAACATTGCGCCATCGAAACAGCTAAGCAGCTTGCTGAAAGCGGACGAAAATTTTTATCAAGAAATGAAAAAACCGCTATAAAAGAACGGGTCTCAAATATTCTCAGGTCACGTATTCCGGCAACGCCCAATATTTTTGATCTGGTATGGAATAATGAAGAATCTTCGCTGTGGTTTTTTTCAAACACAAAGGCCGCCAATGAAGAATTGGAAACACTCTTTTTTAAATCGTTTAAATTGACCCTCATTCGCCTTTTTCCTTATACTATAGCCGATCTTACGGCAGGTCTTTCGGATGAAGACCGCGATGTTCTCTCCAAACTTTCTCCAACCAACTTCATGGGGTAAACAATGCTTGACGTTTCCATATCCTACAACCGATACAAATTTTTAGGCTATGAGTTTCTTACATGGTTATGGTTTATAATAGAAAAAGATCAAAATAAATTACAAAACTCAAACCGGGAACCCGTCTCCCTCGGTATCGGAAGTCGTATGGTACTTGAAAATGCATCGAATGATAATGTGGAAAGTATAACCATAAAAGGCGATGATGCAGACCTTAAAGAGGCTATTCTCTCGTTAAGAAAAGGAGCTGTTGTAACCGAACTCAATCTTTCTCTGAAAGAAGGCGATCAGGAATGGCGATTTAATATTAAGGGTGAAAGTTTCAATATAGCCGGCCTTAAACCCCCGGAAACCGGACCGGTTGAAAATCAGGAAGAAATTGAGGGGGCGGTACTTGAAAAGGTTTTTCTTTATGACAAGGTGATACGGCTAATGGATAGTCTTTATAAAGATTTTATAAAATTGAGAGTTACAAACAAATGGAATACGGAAATTGTTCCTCTTATAAAAGCATGGATAAACCCTTAAAAAAACATATAAACCGGCTCCCAATACAGCTTTTAATGATAATATAACACTACTTAATATAACTATTTATTATATTTACTGTTGAAGGTGAAAGGATATTTACAAATATAATTTTAATGATTATTTTTTTAAGAGTTGATCAAGTTTTATAATTAGCAATTCTACCTTCAAGGGACTCGGAAAAAATAAAGTGTTCCGAGTCCCTAACCCGCCCTTTATTTATTTGAATACTCTTATTGATGCATGTATGTTTCTTTTGATTCCTTTTCTCTAACCTGCTTACAAATCCCATTTCAAAACCTTATTATGAACCGACTGAATTGATTAAAAACAAAAAATTTTATACCCAGTTATAATAGGGTTGCTCAATGTTTAATATAATCAGGAAGCAAATATTAACAAAAAGGAGGGCGGCATTCCTCCCCGCCTGAATCAAAGATTCAGACAGGGTCTCCTGCCGCGTTTATGATGAAATTTACAATTAACAAAAAGAACTTTCTTGATGTTTTATCAAAAATTCAGGGAATAACCGGACGAAAAAGCAATCTTGTAATAACGGAAAACATACTGATTAAATCAACTGATTCAGGTATATCAATTATTGCTACGGATCTTGAAACCAGTTTTGAAGGTTACTATTCTGCAACAATTGAAAAAGAAGGCATTATCGTCATCAACGCAAAAAAATTTTTTGAGATTATAAAAAATTTTCCAAGTGATGAAATTTCAATAACTGAAGTTGAGAACCGATGGCTTGAAATCAAAAATCATAATGTAGAATATCATATTGTCTCTATGAATCCTGATGATTTTCCTGAAACAGATCAATTTGAAGATATTGTTTTTTGTGAAATTGAATCTTCTGCATTGAAAAAAATGATCGACAAGGTGGTCATGATAGCTGTTGCAAGTGATGAAAAACGCACTTACATCAAAGGGGTTAATTTTGAAAGAATAGATAAGGGAGAGGGAGAAGAAAAGATAGTCCGAATGGTTTCAACGGATGCCAAAAGACTTTCAAAAGTTGATTATTTTTATGATAAAAAAATTGAATTCCCAACCGGAGAGAGTGTGATGATTCCCAAAAAGGGGTTGAGTGAGGTTGGAAAATTCCTTGATGACGAAGACAAGGTACGAATCGGCATTAAAGATAATCACTTTATCGTAAAAAAAAATAATGAAAACATAAACATAACCCTTCTTGAAGGAGATTTCCCGGAGTACAATGATATCATCGCCCACGAGGATGAAAACGAAATAGAGTTGGACAAAAAATTATTTTTAATGATGTTGAAACGAATGTCCATCTTATCCTCTGACAATTATAAGGGTGTGATATTTAATTTTGAGGATAATCAACTTGTAATCAATACGACCAATCCTGATATAGGTGAATCCAGGGAAGAAATGCCCATAGAATTTGAAAAAGAACGGATTGAAGTTGCATTTAATCCTAAATATTTTATTGAAACATTAAATGTGATTGATAGCGATAAAATTATTTTAAATATAAAAAATCACGAGAATCCCTGTTTAATCAATGGGAAAGACGATAAAACCTTTTTAAGCATCATTATGCCGATGAAAATATAAGTATGACAAAAGAAATAAAAAAATACAGCGAAGACAGTATAAAAATACTTGAAGGCCTTGAAGCGGTCAGAAAAAGGCCTTCCATGTACATTGGAAACGTGGATATTGAAGGGCTTCATCACCTGGTCTATGAAGTTGTGGATAACAGCATTGATGAAGCCATGGCCGGATATTGCGATACGGTTGCGATACGGTTAATGTTACCATTCATACAAACAACAGTGTAACCGTTGAGGACAACGGCAGAGGCATACCTGTGGGTATGCATAAAAAAGAGAAACTGCCTGCGGCTGAAGTCGTCATGACAAAACTTCATGCCGGAGGAAAGTTTGACAGTGATTCCTACAAAGTTTCCGGCGGGCTTCACGGTGTTGGAATTTCCGTTGTAAACGCACTTTCAAACTTTTTGGAATTAGAGATTTATACTGACGGAAAAATCTATTATCAGACCTATGCAAAAGGGAAAAAGACGAGCGAGTTGAAGATTATCGGGGAAACGGAAAAAAGGGGTACCAAAATCCATTTTCAACCCGATATGGAAATCATGAATCAGAATACGTACAGCTTTGACATTTTGAGCCGAACTTGCTTTTTTAAACAAAGCGGTAAGAATCACCATTGAAGATGAACGTACCGATGATAAAAATGATTTTTATTACGAAGGCGGCTTATCTTCATTTGTTAAATATCTCAATAAAAGACATACGGCTTTACATGATCCGATTTTGATGCAGGGCGAAAAAAATGATGTTCAGATGGAAGTGGCCATCCAGTATAACAATACCTTTAAAGAAAAAATATTTTCCTTTGCAAACAATATTCATACGGCGGAAGGCGGTTTTCATCTTATCGGTTTCAAAACTGGCCTGACACGAACAATCAATACCTATGCAACAAGCGGAAATCTTCCCAAAAATTTTAAGGCGAAGATAGGGGGAGACGATGTAAGGGAAGGTCTCACTGCCATCATAAGCCTGAAGATTAAAGATCCTCAGTTTGAAGGCCAGACAAAAACAAAACTGGGGAAAGGGCTTGTTGAGTCGCTGGTCAACGAAAAATTAAGTATGTTTTTGGAAGAGAATCCTTCGGTTGCAAAAAAGATAATTTCAAAAGCGGTGGATGCGGCAAGGGCAAGGGATGCTGCCAAAAGGGCCAGAGATCTTGCCAGAAGCCAGGGTGCCTTGATGGATTCGACCCTTCCGGGAAAACTTGCAGAGTGTCAATATTCAGATCCCGGCCAAAGAGAAATTTTTCTGGTGGAGGGAGATTCGGCAGGCGGCAGTGCAAAACAGGGCCGGGACAGAAGATTTCAGGCGATTCTTCCCTTAAAAGGAAAAATACTCAACGTTGAAAAAGCAAGATTTGATAAGATTCTGCGCAGTGAAGAAATCAAAAATATTATAACGGTTTTAGGAACGGGTGTGGGCGATGAAGAGTATGATATTGAAAAAATAAGATATCACAAAGTCGTTATTATGACGGATGCCGATGTTGACGGATC
>JAFDHS010000408.1 GCA_019308655.1 Deltaproteobacteria bacterium | reverse complement strand
CCGTGCTTATTTTTTCCCGTGCCGTTAAAAGCCTGTTGCACATATCATTCATTGTTGCTGCCAAATCTGACAATTCATCATTTCCCCTGATCTCAAGGTCCGGTTCGATGTCCCCCGCGCCAATCCGTTTTGCCTTGTGGGACAACCTGTCCAGCCGCCTTTGAATCTGATACGTGATGAAACCGTATAAAATAATGCCGCTGATCAGCAATAACAGAAAGCCGACAATCAACAAGCGAACAAAAATTTTATGCTTATATTCAATCAAAGGGGCCAGTGATTGCTGGATTTCTATCGCACTGGCCGTGTGATTTTCAAGTTTCAGGGGAATATAGGTGTACCGGAACCCGGTCTTACCCTTTTCATCGGTTTTCATTGAAACGATGTCGCCCTGTTTGACCCGGGCAAATTTAACAGACCCTATCTTTGGTGAATGAAGCGTATCCGGCATGGCCCCCAGCCATACCCAGCGAAGCTTTACCGGGTTGTTTGAACCGTTGGCATCGTTGATCAGCTGAATTGTTTTATTTCCAGACATGCTCGATCATTCCGGACATGATGTTACCGATTTGGATGGCATTGTCCGTCATGTCCATATCAAATTGAACGACCTCTCTTTTAAAACTAAGATAGCCATCCAATCCAAGCAAGACAATAATTCCAATGAGTAAAAAACCGAATAGTTTATAAAAAAGTTTCATCAGGTTATAAACGCGGCAGGGAGGAATGCCGCCCGCCTTTCTTTAAAAGTAAGATAACCGAGTACAACGAATTGATAAAAGTTGATACTATCAGTTTCTATAAATCTCAAGAGAATTGCTGAGCAGGAAGGAAATTTTTCATACCAAGGTTTCGCTCATCCCGCGCGTTAGCCTTCAGTATATCGGAGCAATGAATAACAACATGAACGCCAAATTAAGGCATAGGGTAGAGTAAGTCTACGTTTGACTTTTATAAATACATTTGACCGTCGCCGGATACCTGGTCGCTACACCCTTCGTCTCCACCAGGCTCTCTTTTAAATAGTCCAGTCTGTTTGAAAACTGTGTAACATTTTTGTTGATACTGTAACAAATTTTGATACAATAACCTATCTAACAAGAATATTTAGCTAAACGCCCTTTGAAAAGACCACCGGTACATCCTGGTGAGATTTTACGTGAAGATGTACTTAAAAGCCTTGGCCTGTCAGTTAGTGAGGCAGCGAGGCGACTCGGAGTTTCTCGTCAGCAACTTCACCGTATATTAGCCTGTACGCATCCAATTACAACTGAAATGGCTCTTAGGATTGGCAAGTTTGCAGGTAATGGGCCTGGGCTCTGGTTACGCATGCAGCAGGCCTATGACTTGTGGTATGCTGAGAACAGGATGGCAGATGAACTCTCCAAAATTGAGACTGTTGCATCAAATAGACTCAACGCCTAAGCATTCGCCGGTAGAAGAGTCGGTCCATCGCCGCCCAGCTCAAACGTTATTTGCAACACATACGGTTGGCGGAATAATTCAAATATGGGAAAGAACTGGTTACACTGCCACTGATCTCGAAAGGAAACATAGATATGTCGACAAAAAGATCCCAAAAGGTCCTGGTCACGGGCGGGGGAGGTTTTCTGGGTGGGGCCGTTGTCAGACGGCTTATAAAAAGAGGAGACATTGTCCGCAGCTTTTCCCGCAGCTTTTATCCTGAACTCGCATCTCTTGGCGTCGAGCAGATCCAGGGAGATATCACGGATAAAAAGGCGGTTGAAAAAGCGGCCGAGGCCATGGACCTTGTTTTCCATATTGCCGCAAAACCCGGCGTATGGGGAGATTACGCAGACTATTTTCAACCCAATGTGATCGGGACGCAAAACGTCATCGCCGCCTGCGTCAAACATAAAGTTTCACGCCTTGTTTACACCAGTTCCCCCAGTGTTATCTTCAACGGAACGGACATGGCAGGTGTCAATGAATCCACCCCTTACCCTGACCGGTTTCACGCCCCCTACCCTGCCACAAAGGCAATTGCCGAAAAATGTGTTGCCGCCGCTGCAAGCAAAGGTTTAAAGATGATTATCTTAAGGCCCCATTTGATCTGGGGACCTGGAGACAACCACCTTGTACCGAGAATTATTGCAAGGGCCAAAAGACTGGTCAGGATAGGAAGCGGGAAAAACCTTGTGGATACCATCTACATTGACAATGCCGCTGACGCGCATATTCTGGCCGCCGACAAACTGGATGAAAACCCTGAACTTTCAGGAAGTATCTATTTCATAAGCCAGGGAGATCCCCTGCCCTTATGGGAAATGGTGGACGGTATATTGAAGGCGGCGGGACTTGGCCCTGTCAAACGGTCGATGCCGCACAAAACAGCATGGTTGATAGGGGCGTTGCTGGAGTTGATCTACAAGGGATTTAAAATAAAAAAAGAACCGCCGATGACCCGTTTTGTTGCCAATGAACTGGCCACGGCCCACTGGTTCGACATCAGCGCCGCAAAAACAGACCTGGGATATGTGCCGACGGTTTCCACCGCCGAGGGCCTTTGCCGACTCAAAGAATGGCTGGGAGAAAATCAGACAATTGTTAACAGTGG
>JAFDHS010000030.1 GCA_019308655.1 Deltaproteobacteria bacterium | reverse complement strand
GCTGCTGCTATTGACGGCACCGCCATCGCCATCACTTTTGAGCCTCATCCCATCAGAGTTTTGAAAAAAAACAACCATCCACCTCTGATTACCCGGTATGATCAGAAAATTGAACTGCTTTCCCAGTCCGGCCTCGATGTTTTAATCTGCATTCCGTTTACAAGGGAATTTGCATCCATAAGCGCAAAAGAATTTATAGAAGATATACTGATAAACCGTATCGGCATGAAAGCGATTGTCATAGGCAAAGATTATACTTTCGGTAAAAACCGGGAAGGCAACATCGATTTTTTAAAAAAATATGCAACGGCTTTTGGGTTTGAAGTGATTGTTCCCGATTGGATACAGATATCAGGATCCCAACCCAACAGAATCAGCAGCACCAGAATCCGTGAACTGGTCATGGACGGAGCAGTTGAAGAAGTTGTCGATCTGTTGGGCCGCAACTACCAGATCAGGGGCAAGGTTGAAACCGGTCGCAACAGAGGCGGTAAACTCCTTGGATTTCCCACCGCGAATATAAAACTGCATGACGAACTCTGCCCTAAACTCGGTGTCTATACCGTCACGGTTGAATGTCTCGGAAAAAAATTCAAAGGCGTTGCCAATATCGGGTACAGCCCCACCTTTGATGATCATAAATTTACCGTCGAAGTTCATATACTCAACTTTAATGAAAATATTTACGGACAAAGAATTCGTGTTAATTTTATAAGCCGCCTGAGAGATGAAAAAAAATTTACCAATATCGAAGCGTTATCGGAACAGATCAGGCATGATATAGAAAAAACGCGTGAGATCCTGAGCACATAGCTCCAGGGCGGGCTTTAGCTCACTTTTTTGGTTTATCCGGGTTATCTTATGAATAAAAAAATGACCATCTCCCTGGTGTCAGGGCTAACTCTATCAGCGATCGCGCTCTATCTTGCCTTCAAAAACGTTCCCGTTCATGAGCTCATTGATTACCTGGCATCAATTAACTACTTCTGGATCATACCGGCGGTGTTGGTTTCTTTATCAAGCTTCGCATTAAGAGCGATAAGATGGCAACTAATTCTGGAAACCGCTCAAAAGGTAAGTTTTTGGGAAGCATTTCATCCCATGATGATCGGTTTCATGCTCAACTGCATCCTTCCGGCACGGGTCGGAGAAATGGCCCGGCCGGGGATTCTGCAAAAAAGAGATGCTCTCCCTTTTTCCACGGGCCTTGCAACCGTTGCTGCCGAACGATTATTTGACATTATCATGCTTGTTGTCCTTTTCACGGTGCTCCTTTCAACCGTTCAGATTGATCCTGCCCTCGATATAACTTTCGGTAATCATCATCTGAACGGAAAAACCCTGGAAACCGTCGGTAGAGGGATGTTAAACGTTTGCGGCATTCTGATTTTCGGGATCATCTCGGTCAGCTTTGATAAAACCCGGAAATTTATAACTACGGCTATCATGGGAATACCGTCCATTCTTTTCTTTGTCGGTCCGGAAAGTAAAAAAAATATAAGCCGATGGATTTCCATACATCCGGTCGGTATTATAGAAAATTTCGCTGATGGTTTTGCTCTTGTTAAGAACCCGAAAAAAATATATATTTGTATTTGTTTATCCCTTCTTATCTGGAGTCTCCAGGCTTTTTCATTCTACATAATGAGCTTCGGATGCCCCGGTATAAATCTTTCTTTCTTAGAGATAGCCGCTGTTATGATAATTCTCTCTTTTTTTATAGCACTTCCTTCAGCCCCCGGCTTCTGGGGCCTCTGGGAGGCCGGAGGCGTCTTTGCTCTCTCCCTTTTCGGTGTTTTTTTAAAAGATGCCGCCGGCTTTACACTGGCCAACCATGCGATTCAGATATTTCCCGTCATAATTATCGGCCTTATCTCCGCGGTGATAACCGGTATAAATATATGGCAGGTTTCATATAATAACAGCTAAAAAATTAGTCTCTTATTTCCGAAATTTGTGCTTTTTATGGCAAAAATCTTTCCGCCACCAAGGCACAAAGACACGAGGGATATAATCTAAAAAAATACTTTGTGCCTTCGTGTTTTTGTGGCAAATAATTCCGGTTCCGATTTATCCGGCTTAGGAAAGAAAGATATAAGCATTAGGGTTTATTTTTTCTTTTGCTTTAAAATCATTATCTTACATATAAGGAAGATTTTATATGGCACTACTTGATATATTGACATATCCGGAGAAATTTCTCACCCGGACGACAAAATCAGTTGATAATATAGACGAAAAAATCCAGAAACTGATTGAAAATATGGCAGAGACCATGTATGCAGCACCGGGTATCGGCCTGGCTGCACCCCAGATCGGTTGTGATAAAAGCATCGTCATTTATGATGCTTCGTCAGACAAAGAAAAACAAGATTACCAGGTACTTATCAATCCAACCATCGTTTCCCTTGAAGGAGAAGTTGTCTCGGAAAATGAAGGATGCCTGAGTGTCCCTGAATTCAGAGCCGATGTGCAGCGTGCGGCCTTTGCCCTGGTTGAAGGTTTCGACAGGGAGGGAACTCCCCTGAAAATTGAGGCGGAGGGACTTTTAGCCACGGTACTGCAACACGAAATTGATCATTTAAAAGGCATCCTGTTTATCGACCGAATCAGTTCCTTAAAAAGACAGCTTTATAAACGGCGGGTAAAAAAGAGATTAAGCAAAAAGTGAAAAAAAGATTAAAAATTATATTTATGGGCACACCGGAGTTTGCCGTCCCGGCTCTGAAAGCGTTAAACCAATACGATTATGATGTTGATCTGGTGGTTACCCAACCGGACCGTCCCAAGGGACGCGGCCGCAAACCGGTCTTTCCACCCGTCAAAAAAGCCGCAATAGAACTGGGTTATGAGGTCATACAGCCGGTATCCATCAAAACCGGAGAATTTTCAGAGTGCATAGAAAATCTTAAACCGGACCTTTTTGTGGTTGTTGCTTTCGGCCATATTCTGCCTGAAAATCTACTGGCATTGCCGCGTATGGGGGCTATTAACATACATGCTTCCCTGCTTCCGAAATATCGCGGGCCCTCACCTATCCATCAGGCCATCATCAACGGAGAAAAAGAGTCCGGTGCCACCATCATGTTTATTGACAAAGGCTTGGATACCGGTGATATTCTTTTGAACGCAAAGGAAAAAATTACATCCGACGACACGTCTTCCACGCTTCACGACCGTTTGGCGATTCTTGGCGCAGATCTTCTGATAAAGGCGTTAAACGGACTTGAATCCGGAGCCATAAAGCCTGTGCCTCAGGACCATACCCAATCCAGCTACGCCCCCCTGTTAAAAAAGAAAGACGGTCATATCGACTGGAATTTGCCGGCCGGAACCATTGAATCATTCATTCGCGGCATGACCCCATGGCCGGGAGCCTTTACGTTTTTTGACAAGAAGCGCCTCAAGATTTTCAAAGCGGAATCCAAAGAGATAAATTTGAACGATTCCCCCGGCACGGTCATCAAGGGGTTCCCGGATGAACTTTGTGTTGCAACCGGAAACGGATCGCTCTGCATTCTCGAAATTCAGGGCGCATCGGGAAAACGTCTTTCAGTAAAAGATTTTCTCCGAGGGTGCAAAATACCGCCGGGAACGACTTTAACCTAAGCCGGAAAAGTAAGCTAAAGTAAATGCGTAAATGCATAACGAATGATGCGCGGAAGATCGCGCTTTTTATTTTGAATACGCTGGATAAAGGGCGCCTGACTCTGGACGGAATCGTAGAAGATGTTCTGGGCACGGAGGCTCTCCTTACCCGGCGGAACCGGGCTTTGGCAAATGCTCTGGTTTACGGCGTTTTAAGATGGCAAAGTCATCTCGACTGGATCATAGGACATTTTTCAAAAACCCGCCTGCATAAAATTGATCCACCGGTTTTAAATATTTTGCGGCTGGGGCTGTTTCAAATAAAATTCTTAAACAGAATCCCCCCTTCCGCCGCAGTGAATACATCCGTTCAAATGGCAAAATCCGTTGCAGCACCATGGGTGGCAAAATTTGTAAACGGCGTTTTGCGCAATGCCGCCGGAAATTATAAAGATGTTGTTTTCCCCGACCTTGAAAAAGATCCCGTCTTAGCACTGGCCACAATAAAATCATTTCCCAAATGGCTTATTAAAAGATGGATAAACCGGTTGGGTCTTGAACAGACCGAGGCTTTATGCGATGCGATAAACACCATACCACCCATCACCATACGAACCAACACCTGCAAGGTGACCGGAAAAAATCTTATGGAATCCCTCGGCAACGACGTCGATAAGATTGCATCCACCCCTTATTCACCGGACGGACTTTCTTTCTACAGCCCACGGTTACCCATTCCTGAAACAAAAGCCTTTCAAGCCGGCTGGTTTCAGGTCCAGGATGAGGCTGCGCAGCTGGTAACGCTTCTTCTAAATCCCCAACCCGGAGAGAGGATTTTAGACGCATGTGCCGGTCTTGGTGGTAAAACCGGGCATATTGCTCAAATAATGAAAAATCAGGGCAAAATTACAGCCATGGATAAGGATGGGAAAAAACTTTTGCAGCTCGCATCCGAGATGAACCGGATGGGCTTTTCCAACGTAACCGCCTTGCAGCATGATCTGAATCAACCCTTGACCCATAAGCGTATGGGAACGTTTGACCGTATTCTTCTGGATGCCCCCTGTTCGGGCCTGGGTGTTCTGCGAAGAAACCCCGATACAAAATGGTCAACGTCAAAAAAAGATTTGAGCCGATTGAAAGCCGGGCAGAAAAAATATTTAGATGCACTGGCGCACCTTGTGAAACCCTCAGGTACTCTGGTTTATGCCGTCTGCAGCACTGAACCAGAGGAGAATGAAGAGGTAATATCGGCCTTTTTGAATAATCATTCGGAATTTGTTATAGAAAAAAACCCGGATGGGCTTCCCTTCAAAGCCCGTTCACTGGTAAACCCAAACGGATATTTCAGGACATTCCCCCATCTTAACCCCATGGACGGTTTTTTCGCAGTTTGTCTTAAGAGGGTAAGATGATAGAAGAAAGGAACAGATTAAACGATGAAGATTATTGCACCGTCAATACTTTCGGCAGATTTTTCAAAACTGGGAGATGAGATCAAATCAGTTGAAGCGGCAGGAGCGGACTGGATACATATCGATGTCATGGATGGTCATTTTGTTCCAAACATCACATTCGGACCCATTGCCGTCAAAGCGGCAAAGGGTGTCACCTCACTCCCCCTTGACGTACACCTTATGATTGAAAATCCTGACCAATACATACCGGATTTTGTTAAAGCGGGATCAGACCTGATTTCAGTCCATGTAGAGGCCTGCACGCACTTGAACAGAACAGTCCAGATGATTAAAGAATCAGGATTGCGGGCCGGCGTCGTTCTGAATCCATCAACCCCTTTATCTTCAATTGAGTGGACAATAGAATATGTCGATTTTGTGCTTTTAATGAGTGTCAATCCCGGTTTTGGCGGACAGGCCTTTATATCCAACACACTGGAAAAAATCAGTGCCCTTCGTAAAATGATTGAGGAGAAAGAACTCTCCACCCTGATTCAGGTCGACGGCGGTGTAAATGAAACCAGCATAGAAAAAATTTCTCTTGCAGGTGCAGACGCCTTTGTGGCCGGGTCTGCCATTTTTGGAAGCCAAAACTATAAGGACACCATTGACAGCTTTCGACAAAAAATTTGAGACGGACAACCATGAAAAATTGCAACGACCACCCAAAAGTTCTCGTAATCCATGGCCCCAACCTGAACATGCTCGGTAAAAGAGAGCCGGACGTATACGGAAAGACGACACTTGACGAGATCAACAAGAATCTGGAAAATCAGGGAAAAAGCTTAGGGCTTGCGGTTGAAACCTTTCAGTCCAACCATGAAGGTGCCATTGTAGACAAGATTCAGGACGCCGGGGAACTGCAAAGCGGACTGATCATAAATCCCGCGGCTTATACTCATACGAGTATCGCCATCCGGGACGCAATTCTTCTGCTCGACATACCGGTCATCGAGATCCATCTCTCCAATATTTACAAAAGAGAACCCTTCCGTCACAAGTCCATGATAGCCGATGTGGCTGCAGGCCAGATTTCAGGTTTTGGCACATACGGCTACAAAATGGCGCTGGATGCAATCACGGAAATGATTAAGCCGGCCAACTGATGAATCAATCCGAATAAAAAAAGTTTGACCGGTTTATCCGGCTCAGGACAAAACCTCTTGTCCCATGGGTATTTCCCCTATCAAAATGAGCTTCATCCCCTATAGACGATTCCAATAGAACTCTGATATATTGAGCATGCCTTTCTCAGCTGTCATATTATCATATCCCTCCGCTTAAGGGGGTTGCTCACCCAAAGGCAACCTCTCTTTTGTTGCGCACATTACTCCTTTGTGCACAAAATAAAAGGCAGAGTTCCTTGAGCGGCTCTGCCTTTTATTATCAACAAATCCCTTGAGCTTCCTTATACGCTGATACAAGATCCGAAACGATGGATTCATAAGGAGGGAATTCTTTGGAGGCAATCACATGAAAATATTAACCACCCCACGCATGGAAAGGTGCATTGGCTGTCACTCCTGCTCCTTGGCCTGCGCAAGGCTCGTTCACAAACGCTTATCCTGGAACACGGCCGGCATCCGTATTGCCTCTTCAGGCGGCATATCAACGGGGTTTCAGGCAAAAACCTGTTTGGCCTGCAATCCGGCACCCTGCGCCGCAGCCTGTCCGACCGGGGCTTTTTCCCAGCGTAAGGGCGGCGGGGTAATCGTCAAAAAAAAACTTTGTATCCGTTGCGGCGAATGTGCCAAAGCATGCCCGGTAGACGCAATTTTTCTTGACACGGCAATTGAGCCGTTTGTGTGCATTCACTGTGGCCGATGCGTTCCGTTTTGCCCTCACGAGTGCCTGGAAATGATAGAAGCCACGGTTGAAAAAAGTACAAATGAGGTAAAATCATGATCAGGGACCATTTCAGAGTAATGATCGTTGATCTTTCCACAGGCAGGGGCAATCCAATCAAATTTGACGGCCGGGAAACCCTTGCCGGGGGCAGCGGGCTGGCAGCGGCCCTGTTCAACACATACGGCCATGCAGACAAACCGTGGAACGACCCGGAACAGCCGCTGATCTTCACCATAGGCCCCCTCACAGGCTTTTTTCCGTTGATGAGCAAGACCGTCTGCGGGTTCAAATCACCCTACCACGACCAGTACGCCGAAAGCCATGCCGGCGGACGATCAGCCCTTTGTTTGCGCTTTGCCGGACTGGACGGACTGGTCATTACCGGTAAGGCCGGCCGGCCCTGCTGCCTGTCGGTGGGCTCAAAACACCTTGAGTTCAAAGACGTTCATTTTATGTGGGGCATGGATGTCCAGAGATCCGGCAAGCTGCTTCGCACCATGTTTCCGGGGTCCGGGCATCGGAGCATACTGCGCATCGGCCCGGCAGGCGAAATCGGTTCGGCCATGGCCTGCATCAATGTAGATACCTATCGCCATTTCGGCAGACTCGGATCGGGTGCCGTCATGGGGGCTAAAAATCTAAAGAGTATCGTAATTCAGGGCGACGGTTCGTTTGAACTTGATGAGGACAAGGAATATTCCAAGCTGTTTAACAACGTATACAAGCAAATCACCGCAACCCGGATGATGAGCAAATACCACGATCTGGGAACTGCCGCCAATCTAAAAGCGTTAAACGATATCAACGCCCTGCCCTGGCGAAATCTGCAACAGACCAGCGACCCTGCAATTGACGCCATAACCGGGCAACAATTCGCAGACGATACCCTTTTGCGCAATACCGCCTGTGCCGGATGTCCGGTGGGCTGCGTTCACATCGGGTTTGTGCGGGAAAAGTTCATGGAGGAGAACCAGTACCTCTACCGCCAGGTATCTTACGACTACGAGCCCATCTTTGCTACAGGCTCCATGCTCGGCGTAACCGACAACTTTGCCGTGCTGGGCATCATGGATGTTGTGGAAAAAACAGGTCTGGATGTCATGTCTGCAGGCGTGGCACTGGCCTGGGCCACGGAAGCGTTCCAAAAGGGCATTGTATCGGAAAAGGAAGTGATCGTTCCCTTAAAATTCGGCGATGCCCAAGGTTATAAGGAAGCTATGCATCATCTGGGAACAGGGACCAACGATTTTTACCGTCTGCTCGGACAAGGCGCTCTAAAGGCGGCAAAACACTATGGCGGTGAAGATTTCGCCTGCGTTCTGGGGCAGGAAATGGCCGGCTATGCAACCGGAGAGGTCTTTTTCACGGCCCAGTCCCTGGGATTCCGCCATTCACAC
>JAFDHS010000407.1 GCA_019308655.1 Deltaproteobacteria bacterium | reverse complement strand
GGAGGATCTTGAAATTGCGCTTAAGCTTGCGAAACAGGCGCAAATTCTTCGACCGGGCGCTTTGGAAGTCATCGATACGCTCGGCTGGGTTTATTACAAGATGGGAGATATCCATCGGGCACTCGGGCTGCTCGAAAAGGCTGTTCCCAATGAAGCGGCCATACCGATTTTGAATTACCACATGGGAATGGTGCTTTATAAAAATGGAAGACTGGAGGAAGCCAGGGAGAGGCTTAAGAATGCTCTCAAGAACAATAAACGTTTTATAGGAAGAGAAGAAGCAGAGAGAGTCAATAAAGAGATAGAAGCTGAAAGCTGAAAGGCTGAAGCCTTTGTGCTCTTTTTGTAAAATAGCGCTGTTTTTTATTAAACTTATAAGTTTGGCCTTAGGTTACAAACTTGAAAGTAGGGGAGGACAAGAATGAAGAAAATGACATGGAAGGCTTTACTACTGATATGGATATGCATGACAACTATGCCTCTGCAGGCTGCTGAAAAAATGGAAGAATGGCCGGGGGAAGGCTATATTATCGGCCCTGGGGATGTCCTCGAAATTTCTGTCTGGAAGGTTGAAGATATGACAAAACTGGTAACCGTTCTTCCGGACAATAAGATATCCTTTCCTTTGATCGGCGAGGTCGTAGCCGGTGAAAAGACGGTCATTCAGCTTAAAAAAGAGCTGGAAGACAAGATCACCCATTTTGTGCCCGACCCGAACCTCTCAGTAATGGTCCAGCAGGTCAACAGCATGCAGATCTACGTAATCGGCAGGGTCAATAATCCAGGCCGTTTTATCCTTAATACCAATGTCAATGTATTGCAAGCCCTTGCCATGGCCGGCGGACTCAATCCTTTTGCGAAGAGAAACAAGGTCAAAATATTCCGGGAAAAAGGTGACAAGCCTGAGATCTTCAATTTCAGATACGACGATGTCTCCCATGGAATCCAGCTGGAACAGAACATTCGGCTTAAAAGGGGGGATGTGATTGTTGTTCCATAACCTTGTCAATTGGAGTGACGGCTTAAAAGGGGGGATGTGATTGTTGTTCCATAACCTTGTCAATTGGAGTGATTTTCTCATGTCCTGCTTAAAAAAGGCACCTTTTGTATTTCTATTTATTGTTATCGTGTTCCTTCATTTAGAGGAGACAAGAGGTGATGGACTCAATATCACCCCTTTCGTGGCCCTGGAACAGGAGTACAATGACAACATCTTTTTTGACGACGATGATGAGACGAATGATTTTATCGCCACCATTTCCCCGGGGCTTGAACTGATCGAGAGAACAGAAAGGCTCGACACCCGGCTTTCTGCACAAATCAATAATCTCATATATTATGATAATGATGAATTAAACTCGGTTGATCAATATTATACAGGACGCCTCCGTTATCGGATAACTCCGAAGACGGATGTTTCAGCTGAAGCCGGCTATACCCGGGACTCCCGGTCGGATCGTGATATTGAAGAAACCGGGCTCGTGCTGAGCACAGCGACCCGTCATCAACAGCGCTACTCATTATCGGGACGATACATGCTCTCGGAAAAAACAGCAGCAACTCTCTCCTATGCATATGATCAGGATGATTTCGATGATTCGGAATTTGACGATTCCCGCTCTCACAGCACAAACCTCGGATTCACACACAACATCAGCTATTTAATCCCCCAAACGCTGGGACGTATGAACCTCGGATATGCCAGGTATGATTTTCCCGATTCAGTCGTCGACAACTATACGTGGACCATCGGTGCAAGCCGTGATTTTACAGAAATACTGACATTCCTTGTTGATTTCGGGATCCGGTACACGCGGTCTGAAATAGAAGTCCAGAGGATTGAGACCTTAAATTCAGGGAGCACAGACTTCTTTGCGCCTTGGCCGCCAAAAGATGAGGAAAAAAGCACCGGATGGGGCGGCGTAGGCGAGGTTGCCCTTTCCTACAGGGGGGAACTGACCGATGGAAGCCTCTCCTTTTTTCGGGACGTAAGAGCTGCAAGCGGCAGAACCGGAGCCACTGAAAGAACCGCTCTGGTATTTGAGATCGGCCGAAGAATTACAGAAAAGCTCCGCGGAAATTTGTCGACAGGATACTACCTGAACAATTCGGAGGGAGATGACTTTGCCGCAGAGGATATTGATGAAAAGACCCTGCGCTTTCAAACAAGGGCTCGTTATGAGTTTACAAAAGACATTGCCCTTGAGGCATCGTATACATTTACCACGATCAGGGACAGTGAAGAAAATACCACGAAAAACCGAAATCTTGTTTTTATGCGTGCAGTGTTTCAGTACCCTATTTTAGAATGAGATTAACCGCAGACCAGTCAGACAATTTCACCATTTGAATTGCTTTATGAAAAGGCGGCATTGAAAAAATAAAAACAGAAGAGGGAATACATGGAAACAAGTGAAGTGACAATCAATGACTTTTTCGAAATTTTGAAACGAAGAAAATGGAGCCTGATCCTTCCGTCTTTTATCGTTTTTCTGGTGGTAGCTTTGACGGCATTGGCCCTTCCACC
>JAFDHS010000406.1 GCA_019308655.1 Deltaproteobacteria bacterium | reverse complement strand
GGATACATTCTATACTACCAGTCTTTTTCCACCTGTTTTTGGTGATAAGACGGAATCATTGCACCTCCCGGCCTGTCTTGAAGGCGGTTGAGTATTCTTTCCGCCTGTTTCTTGTCTTCCCTATCTTTTGAATCAACAGGTTCCGGAGATTTGTCTGCCTGATCAGCACCGCCATTTTCTTTATCCGCTTGAGCTGCCTGATCTTGTGATTCTTCATCCTTTTCTTGATTTAGTTTATCCGTTTGATCCCCATCATGGGCCTTATCCGATTTGTTTTTTTCGGATGGATCGTCAGAGGCATTTTGTTGTTCGGATGGATTCTTGTTGTCTTCAGGTTGGTCTTTTGACTGTTCTTCAGACTTTTTCTGGTCAGACCCATCGTCTTGTTTTTGGTTTTCATCAGACGATTGCTGTTGATTCTGTTCTTTTTGCTTTTCCATCATTTTTTGAGCCAATTCCAGATTTTTGGCTGTCTCCTGATCATCCGGATCGATTTTAAGGGCTTTCTGATAATCGGAAACCGCATCTTCAAACTTTCCCGCCCGGTAATCCGAATTGCCAAGATTATAATAGGCGTTATGTTTTAAATCCTTTTTTTTGGATTCTATGGCTTTTTTATAATTATCCCGGGCCGAATCAAAGTCACCGATTTTGTAATAGGCATTGGCTATGTTATAAAAAATTTCAGGCCTCTCCGGGTCTTCAAGCTGGGCTTTGATAAAAAACTTCAAAGCACTTTCATAATCCGCCTTTTCATAGGCTTCAAGCCCCTGCCTCAAATTCTTTTGAACCCCTGATGCATAGGCAAAACCCGTTGAAATCGGATGGATTGAACAAAGCAAAACCAGAAAAACAAAGAGAAACGCTTTTTTCTTTGTTGAAGGAATAAAAAGTTCAACAATCAGTGCAAGAATGGCCAGGCCAAGGACCCATTGATACCGGTCTTCCCAAACCTGCCTCCTCCCGCCGGAAAGGGTCGAGGCCTCCATTTTGCCTCTTATTTCCCGTGTATATACAGCGTCCAGATCCATATCACCGGCAACCGACCGAACATAAGCACCGCCGGTCACTGCCGCCATTTTTTTCAGGGTATCTTCATCAAGTTTTGCCAGAATAATCTTCCCGGCGTTATCTTTTGCAAACCCTCCTGTTTTATCCGGCACAGGAACACCTCCTTCTTTTCCAACGCCGATACAAAAAAGCTTGACCCCGGCCTTTGCCGCCGCTTTTGCCGCCTGGACAGGATCACCCCCTGTGCTCTCACCGTCGGTTATAAGAATAACGGCTTTTTCAGATTTATCCTCTTGATTAAATCCGCCAAGTGCAGCCTGTACGGCCCCGGCAATATCGGTTCCTCCGATGGGCAAAAAATATTAAACGCTTCATAATCAATGGTCAGGGGACACTGAAGAAAAGCGGTTCCGGCAAAAGCGACCAGCCCTACCCTGTCTCCTTTGAGCATAGCCAGCAGGTCAAAAACCTCCCGTCTGGCGCGGTCCAACCGGGTCGGCCGGATATCTTCCGTCCTCCCATCTGTACCCGTACTGAGGACCGGACAGAGCAAGCAAAGCAAAAAAAAGCGTACATAAAACAAGCCCGGCTTTGACCCATCGTCTTTTATTACCGGCTTCCGGCACAATCGCTTCAAGTCCTCTGAGCGAAGCAAATCGGTCAAGAATTTTAGAGCGTTTTCTCATACCGCCAAAAAATACAAAAAAAAGCACCGGCACAGCCCAGATTAAAAAAAGCATCTCTATTCTGACAAATCTCATGGAACCCTCAAGTACCTTGTATTGGAAAGGATTATCCACAAAACCAACACGGCAAAACCGCAAACAAGGAAATAACTGTAAAACTCTTTGTACTCGGCAAAAGTCTTTACTTTGACTTTTGTTTTTTCCAACGTGTCAATCGTATCATAAATCCTTTGCAGTCCCTTGATGTCTTCAGCCTTAAAATACAATGCACCGGTTTTATCGGCAATATATCCTAAGGTCTTTTCATCAAAATCCACCTGCCGGTAAATGTATCTTTCGCCGAAAACCGGGTGATTGATGAGAAAAGGGACTTTTCCCCTGGTTCCCACACCAACGGTATAGATTTTAATGTTTTTTTCAGCTGCAATTTCCGTTGCGACTTCCGGAGAAAGCTCGCCGCTGTTGCTTCGACCGTCCGTCAGCAAAATGATGATATTAGATTTACTCTTAATATCTTCCAGCCGTTTCAAGGAAATCCCGATGGCATCGCCCACAGCGGTGCTTTTTCCGGCAACGCCGATTTTGATGCGGTCCAGCATTAAAGCGATGGTATTATAATCCCGGGTCAAGGGAATCTGTGTATACGCATTTGAGCCGAATACAACCATACCGATTCTGTCACCGTTTCTTTTAGCGATGAATTCCCGTATAACTCCTTTGACGGCTTCAAGTCGGTCTACGATTTTCCCTTGGCGCTTGAAATCAAGGGCGGCCATGCTTTCTGAAACATCTACCGCAAGAATGATATTAATGCCTTCCGTCAGGGTGCTGACCTGCCTGGTCCCCCACTGAGGTCTTGCCATGGCCGTAACCAGAAGGCCCAACGCCAGATATTTTAGAAAAGGCACCACCCATCTTGTTTTTACAAAAAAACTCTCCTGCAGTTCCCCTGTTGACCCCGCATGGCAGGATAAATTTTGTTTCGCTTTCGATAAAAAATCACCACGGGGATGACTGCAAGGAGAGTAAAAAAAAGCGGAGATGCAAATCTGAACATGGTTTTATCGGTTCATTATGTCAAAATTAAAATTGCTGTATTTGACCACTCATGGTTGACAACTCTCAACCGGCGTCGTCTGTTTTACAAAATCTTTTACAAACATGAGATCGGTTTGCATTTTCTTGCTTTCCGCTATCTTATCCGCAAACTTAACCGGATCACTGAAGCGTAGAAAGTCTTTAACCCCCCGCTTGAGTTCTTTGTCAAAATCCAGTTCATCAACTCTTGGGAACAATTCCTCGCTGGTCATTTCAAGGGCGTCAATCAGAAACCGTCCCTGTATATAGCCCCTTAACACAGACGAAAGCCTGAAATAAAATTCTTTTCCATCCGGATTGACCAGACCTGCAAGTTTATCTAACTGTTTAAAAGCCATTTCATCAGGCAAAAGGGTAACAACATTCTTTGCTTTTCTCTTTTTTTGTCTTTTCCTGAAAACAAAAAACAAAACCGCCAAAACAACCGGAATCAAAGCGGCAACAAGGCTGTAATAAAAAAGCGCCGGATCAATACCGAATTCTACCGGCGGTTTGATGTCAAAAATATCGTTCATTGTAACTAACCGGGTATCTTGCCACAAAGGCACCAAGACACCAAGATTATAGAATTATTCTCTTTGTGCCTTGGTGTCTTAGTGGCTAAGTAACGACCGGCCCTTTGTATTTGATCAATGATCACCGTTTCCTCTTGTCCCGATAACGAAAATACCTTGTCAGGGCATCAGGCACTGAGTCAGCGGTGCTTATTTGTATGCAGTCGATATCCGCTTTTTTCAGTGTCTCAAGCGTTTTTTGATATTCGTTCTTTTTTCTCTTTTTAAAGTTTTGTCGTGTTTTTTCATCCGATGCATCAAAAAGACCAACCTCACCGGTCTCAAAATCCTCAACACAGAGAATACCCGCATCCGGCAGGAAAAATTCTCCCGGATCAGAAAGCAGTACGCCGATAATTTCGTGTTTTTTAGAAGCAACTTTGAGCTGGTGGGAATAATTGGGCGACAAAAAGTCCGAAATCAGGAATGAAACCGATTTTTTCCTGCAAACCCTGCCGAGATACCGGATCGCATGCTGAATATCCGTTGTTTTATGCCGGGGAACAAAGGTAAAAATCTCCTTGATGACCCGCCAGATATGCGCCGATCCCTTCTTGGGGGGAATATATTTTTCCACTCTGTCGGTAAAAAGAATCACCCCGACCTTGTCATTATTGCGTATGGCGTTAAAT
>JAFDHS010000029.1 GCA_019308655.1 Deltaproteobacteria bacterium | reverse complement strand
CAATAGAAAAACCGTTTCGCCTGTTATTAATGTTGACCTGATTGCATTGACTACTCTTGAATCTTCTTCAGAAGGTTCGGCCATCATGCCGAAAAAAGATAACACGTTAAAGCCCAAGATAAAGGTAAAACAACAACAACAAAAAAAAGCAGATTCCATCAAAACTCCACTAAAATCTACTGAACCTGTAGCCGAGATTGCTCGAAAGCCTCTGAAAAAAGTTTCCGTACCATCAAAAAACAAGCAGGTGAAAAAATCGCTCAAAAAAAAGACTTTTAATCCTTCAAAAGTTGTTAAAACTGCCGTAACCCCAAAAGTTGCTAAAAGTACCGTAACTCCAAAAGTTGTTAAAAGTGCTGTGGCCCCTATAGAAAAGACTGTCGAAGGATCAAGACGGGAACCGATTGTTGCGGCGATTGAACGGCTTAAGCGCCAGGTCAAGGAAAGGGAAAAAACAAGGGGAGCGTCAGCTAAACAGGCCGGGGACGGTCGGCCCGGATTTGGTGCGGCCGGCAGGCATATTCGCTCTCGGATTGAGGATATATATCAAAAGGAGATTATGTATCATATCCAACAGAACTGGGCGTTTTCAGATCAGTTGGCAGGGGGGCGTACGGATGATTTAAGGGCTGCCCTCGGGATTAAAATTATGCCCAATGGCGAGATAAGGGATATCTGGTTTGATACAAGATCAGGCAACAGGTATTTTGATGAGTCGGCTTATAAGGCTGTTAAAAAGTCAAACCCTCTTCCTCCGCTCCCTGAAGAATTTTCGATGCCATTTTATAATATCGGCTTGAGTTTTACACCTTCAGGCCTGAAATGATTAATAAAAGATCTAATCCGGTTTGTTTAAAAATTCTGAATTTACCAGGTGACTTGCGTTTATTTTGTGTCGAGGTTAAACAGATTATGAAGGGTTCAATATTTATATTTTTTAAAAAAGTTTGCCCGGTTGCAATAATCTTTTCTCTTATTGTACCGTTTTCTTGTTGGGCTGGATATGATTACATAGATATAACAACACCTTCTCTTAGAAAAATTCCTATGGCAATCCCTTTGTTTAAGACCATGTCCGGTAACAAAAAGGAAGTAAAATTGTCTCAATCAGCATCTGAACTCCTTGCTGAAACATTGGATTTTACGGGTTATTTTAAAATGCTTGAAAGCGATACCTTTCTGGAAGATTTGCAGAAGACCGGCATCGTTGCCTCAAAGATTAATTTCAATAACTGGAGAGGTATCGGCACAGAACTTCTGATAACCGGGAGTGTTCTTGCCGCAGGCGACAAAGTTGAGATGGAGCTTCGTCTGTATGATAGTTTTAAAGAGCGGCTATTGGTAGGCAAAAGATATACAACTTCCGATAAGGGAAGTCCGCGAAAAATTATACGCCGCTTTTGCAGTGAAGTGATTTACAGCCTGACCGGCAGCCGTGGGATTTTTGACAGTAAAATAGCATTTGTCTCCACAGGTTCGGGAAATAAAGAGATATATATATGTGATTTTGACGGACACAATTCCAGGCAGGAGACACATAATAAAGAGATCAGTTTTTTTCCTGCATGGTCATCGGATGGCAAGTGGCTTGCCTATACTGCATATAAAAAAGGCAAGATGGGGCTTTACATAAAGCACTTGAAAGGAAAACAAGGTGTTGTGGTTGCAAAAAAAGGTATAAATATCAGCCCCGCTTGGGTTCCGGGTAAATTTGAGCTGGCTGCTACCCTTTCTTTTTCAGGTGATCAGAAAATTTATTTGTTGACCGGGAGAGGTAAAATTATTAAAAGATTAACAGATAAGTGGGGAATTGACTGCTCTCCTTCATTTTCACCGGATGGCAAAAAGATGGCTTTTGTCTCGGACAGATCCGGAACTCCTCAGATCTATATCAAGGATTTTGATTCCGAACGTGTTGACAGATTGACGTTTCACGGGAAATACAATACGGAGCCAAGCTGGTCTCCCAGGGGCGACAAGATTGTATATTCCGCTATAGAAAACGGAGAGATTAATATTTGTGTGGTCGGTTTTGACGGTAGAGAATCAATTCCGTTGACACGGCATACAGGTTACAATGAGTCCCCTTCATGGTCTCCGGACGGAAGCCTTATCGCTTTCACCTCAACCCGTGACGGACTTTATAAAATATATGTCATGACCGTTTACGGAACTGATCAGCGGCGTTTGCTTGTCCTGCCGGGCAATCAGACAAATCCGAAATGGTCTCCAAACGTTATTAACTAACTGATAGTGCTTTTAAAAAAAGGAGGAGAAATGGGAAAAAAATTGTGGGTACGTCTATTGCTGTTATTGGTAGTCCCTGGATTCCTGTTTACTGTTTCATGCGCCCAAAAGGAGATTAAAACCGATACGGTCATGCTTGAGCAACAGCAAGCAGAAGCGGAGGCGGCAAGGCTGGCTGCTTTAGAAAAAGCCCAGGCTGAAGAGCTGGAAAGACAAAGGGTTATTGAAGAAGCACAGCTGAGAGAAACACAACTGAGAGAGGAAGAGGCCATGGCATACGAAAAAGCTGCGGCCAGGGAAATGTTTATGAATGAAGATATCCATTTTGCTTTTGATAAATCCCTTTTGACCTCGATGGCCCAGGATATCCTGAAAAAAAAGGCGGAATGGTTAAGAGACAATCCCGGTAATACGGTTGTTATCGAGGGGCACTGTGATGAACGGGGCACCACCGAATATAACATTGCCCTTGGTGAAAGACGTGCTTTAGCAGCAAAGGTCTTTCTGACAGATCTGGGGATTGACTCGTCACGTCTGTCAACCATAAGTTATGGAGAGGAACGCCCTGTGGATCCGAGCCATAATCAAGAGGCGTGGGCAAAGAACAGACGGGCTCATTTTGTTATAGAATAGTATATAAACCGATAAACTGATCCGACTAATTTGCCCGTCATTTAAGAGCCTGTTTAAAAACTGATGAATCCGTTGCAAAACCGTGAGAACGGTTCAAATCGTCGTAAATTTTCGGCAAATAGGCTTGCTATTCACCTCAAATTTGCAACAATTTGCCCTCGCTCTCACACTTTTTCACTTCGATTCCCTAATTTTTAAACAGGCTCTAAGACGGGCAATCTTTTTTTGTTCAATCGTTTATTAAGTTTTTCTGAATATTTCTTATGAATCTCAACAAATTTATTGTCTTAGCTTGTCTTGTGCTTTTATCGGGTTGCGTGATGAATGAGGATTTAATGATTCTAAACGACCGTATAGGGGAACTGGAGCGGCATAATGATGTGTTTGAAGCTAAGATGTCGCGTATTGATTCCCTGATGGATGATTTGGGTAAAGCCGGAGACGAAGATAATCAGACGGTTAGAAATCAATATGCACAGCTGCGCCTCAAGTTTGATGAACTCAGAGAAGGTTTCAAAATCCTGAGCGGAAGGCTGGAAGAGGCTGAATATTCATTAAGACGGCAAGAAGATTCTGATAAAAGTGTACAAGGTAAGTTGGATAGATTAGATAAAAATATCACCTTAAATACCAATCGTCTCATTCGTTTGGATGATTACCTTGGATTTGAGATATCTGAAAAAAAGAATTCAGGTATTAAATATAAAGCGGCTGCCGATGAAAAGCTTTCTGAAGTTCAATTGTATGAACTTGCGAAACAGGTATTTGATAAAGGTGATTTTGAAAATGCCCGTAAGGGATTTCAAAAAGTATTAAAGCGATTTCCCAATTCGCGGAATGCAGATAATGCAAGGTTCTGGATCGGTGAAACATATTACCGGGAAAAATGGTATGACAAGGCTATCCTTGAATATCAGAAGGTAATAGAAGAATATCCAAAAGGGAATAAGGTTTCGGCGGCACTTTTGAAGCAGGGAATCGCCTTTTATAATCTCGGAGAAAAAACAAACGCCGGTCTTATATTGAAAGAAGTGATCAGACGATTTTCCCAATCAAATGAAGCAAAAATTGCAAAGCGGAAATTAAATACATTTAAACAGCAATAGATTCTACCGCACGGGGCGTATCGTTTTGAGCTGATAAAACCTTCCGACTTACAGACCCTGCCTATTTTTTGATCCATACCTTGATTTCCAGGATTAATTTACACCAGCCTCGAAAAAGTGAAGGTATTTTTTTGCAAAGTCAATTTTGATATTTTCAAAATTGTCAAAGGTGATATCAGAAAAAGAAAGGTTTGATTTTTTACGGATAACGTCAAATATTTCCAGATAGGTGGAAAGGATTCTTTTTTCCCACTTAAGACCGATTTGCTCTGATAATTTTTTGATATCATTCTTTTCTCCCTCGATTTCCAGAAAGTCACCATAGGGCATGGTATCTATGTAGAAACCGGTATGGCCTAATACAAAGGTCTCCCGCTTCTTTTCGTATATCTGTTCTTTATGGAACCCGATGGACTCCAGGATAAGATTCATGGTGGCAAAGTCACTCACCTCGACTTCCAGTTCATTGAAAATTTTAAACTGATTGTCGTTTTCGATATTCTGGGCGGCCGGTTTGGATTTGAAGGTCAGCCGGGCTTTTGTATCTTTTCGGAGCCGCAGAAGATATTTTTTTTGGATGAGGCTTTTGTCGATATCTTCAAACCTGATGTTGGTTTCAAAGGCTTTCCCTTTGTAATCGGCACCAATATCAATAATGCGTTTGCGTATGGATTTCATATCCGGCAGATAAAATTTAACTTCCGTCTCTATTATTTGCATGAGGTATTTTCACCTTATAAATTTTAGGAACGTGGCTAAAATAAATTGACATAAGAACCTAATTTATATTAAATATAATTTTTTATGTCAATTTTTCACATTTTTACGCCGCTTGTTGAAATATATCAAGCTATTCTATTTATTTTGGATTTTTTTCCTTGACACAAGATAAAAATACAGGTACAAATTTTGAATTCTTTTATAGATAGGGGTGAAAAACTGTGAAAAAATATACATATAGTGCAAAAAGCTCTGACAACAAAGGGAAATGGTGTGTTGTTGATGCTAATGGAGCTGTTCTCGGAAGGCTCGCAAGTGAAGTCGCTTCTCGCCTCAGGGGTAAACATAGCCCTCTTTTTACGCCTCATGCCGACACAGGTGACTGGGTTATTGTTTTAAATGCTGAGAAGATTGTTCTTACCGGTAACAAATGGCAGCAGAAAACCTATTATAGTCACAGCGGTTTTGTTGGAGGACTCAAGGAGATCAAGGCGGATAAACTTTTAGAAAAAAGTCCTGAAGATATTATTCGTTTTGCCGTAAAAGGAATGCTTCCAAAAAACAGGCTTGGAGAAAAACTTTTAAAAAAGTTGAAAGTCTATGGCGGCAGTGAGCATCCTCATAGTGCCCAACAGCCTGAAGTGTTGGAAATTCAATAATAATATAAAAAACTGCTTTTAGACTGTTTTATTAAATCGGTTTTTATTTGCTGGGGTATTTCATGGAAAAAGAGAATGTTTTTTACGCAACGGGAAAACGAAAAAGCGCTATTGCGAGAACATGGCTAACGCCCGGAAAGGGTGAAATTCTTGTTAACGATCGTCCCGTAGATGAATATTTTAAGGTTGGATCAGCAAAAACAAAAGCGACTCAGGCCCTTGCTTTAACGAATACTCTTGAGTCTTTTGACATAAAGGTCAGGGTATTGGGTGGCGGTATTATAGGACAGGCCGGCGCGATCAGACATGGTATAACCAAGGCTCTTCTACTGTTTAACCCTGATTTCAGACAGATTCTGAAAAGAGCGGGGTTTGTTACACGTGATTCCAGGGTCAAGGAACGGAAAAAATATGGCCAGAAAGGCGCACGGGCCCGTTTTCAGTTCTCAAAACGTTAAAATCGTTTTATATTTTTTTAAAAAGGGGAGTAGCGATGCGCTATTCCCCTTTTTTTGTTACGGCGGTTTGAAAATTTAGGCGAATGATTTTGTGGGGAATTAAATGACGGTATATTTTATAAGACGTTTACTGTTGATCCTACCAACATTTTTTGGAATAACCATCATGGTATTTACCATAACCCGCTTTGTCCCCGGCGGTCCGATTGAGCGTATGATTGCTTCGGCCCGGCAGATGCAAGGGATGGAAGGCGGAAGTGCTGCGGGTTCATCCTATGAAGATCAAGATCAGCCCCTTTCCGAAGAACAAATTGAAGAATTAAAGAAATACTATGGTTTTGACAAGCCCCTTTTAGTCAGCTATTTTTTTTGGCTGGGTAAAGTGCTGAAAGGGGACCTTGGTGTGTCGACACGCTATTATGACCCGGTTTGGACAATGATCAGGGAGCGTGTCCCGATATCTCTTTATTTTGGTATTATCTCCATTATCCTGGTTTACGGGGTATGTATTCCCCTTGGCATCGCAAAGGCCGTCAAACATAAGAGCTGTTTTGATAATATATCTTCAATAATCGTTTTTATCGGTTATGCCGTTCCGGGATGGGTTGTCGGCGTATTGATGCTGGTATTTTTTTCCTCGCACTGGGAGCTGTTCCCTCTCGGAGGACTTGTCAGTGAAAATTTTGAAGATTTTAACTTTGTCGGAAAGCTGACGGATATCATTTGGCATACGATTTTACCGCTGATTTCCTATGTGGTAGGTTCTTTTACCGTGATGACCTTTCTGATGAAAAATACCTTGATGGATAATTTGTCTGCTGATTATGTCCGCACCGCCATTGCAAAGGGATTGCCTTTTAAAAAGGCTGTATTCAGGCATGCGCTTAGAAACAGTCTGATTCCCATAGCGACACATTTTGGAAACAATATTTCAGTCATACTAATGGGATCTTTTCTTATCGAAAAGGTTTTTAATATTAACGGCATGGGCCTGCTTGGTTATGAATCGGTGATTGACCGTGATTATCCTGTGGTCATGGGTATATTGGTTATATCATCCCTTCTTTTCATGATCGGGAATATTCTCTCGGATATATGTGTAGCCATTGTTGATCCAAGAGTTCAGTTTAAATAGATTGACCGCGGTTATGCAGCCTGATAAATTTGCATAATTACTCCCTTCTATCCGATTTTTCGGCTCAAGTTTAAATTTTAATGTTCTGTCTATTCAATACCTTTATTTGAGTCAATACGTTCATTTGGGTAAAATTTCAGAACCTTCCTTTAATCTGAACAAACAAAAGTTTCAACCGTATGCTTTTGTTTATAAAAAGGTTTCTTTATTGATGAAACTCAGTCCTGTAACCTTAAAAAAAGTCAAACGTTTTAAATCAATCAAACGAGGATACTATTCCATGATAATCCTCGTCCTTATGATTCTTTTGTCTCTTTTTGCCGAGGTTCTTATAAATAAACGTGCGCTGGTCGTCTTTTATGAAGGAAGATATTATTTCCCGGTCTATGGGCAGATGATCCCGGGAACGACGTTTGATCTGGATTACGGATATGAAACAAATTACAGGCAGCTCGATAGAGGTTTTGAGACTGAGAAGAACGGTAATTGGGTTTTGATGCCCATCGTGCCTTACGACGCCTATGAAAATGATCTCAGAGACGACGAATACCCGCCATTCCCGCCGTCCATAAAGGATAAGCATTATCTGGGTACGGATACGGTGGGCAGAGACATTCTTGCGCGCTTGGTTTACGGGTTCAGGATTGCGATATTCTTTTCCTTGACTTTGTTGTTTGTCAATTATTTGATCGGAATCAGCATCGGCAGTGCAATGGGCTTTTGGGGCGGTAAATTCGACCTGTTTTTTCAACGAATTATAGAAATATGGTCAAATGTTCCCTTTTTGTATATTATTATAATTGTTTCTTCTATTGTTGTACCTAATTTTTTGATGTTAATATTGATTATGGCTTTTTTCGGGTGGGTAGGGATTACCTGGACCATGCGGGCGGTGACCTACAAGGAAAAGGCGAGAGACTATGTTCTTGCGGCCAGAGCCATGGGCGCTTCCAACTTCCGGATAATATTCAGGCATATCATCCCCAACACCATTTCAATTATCATAACCTTTGCGCCCTTTTCCGTGTCCGGTGGAATTGTTTCGCTGACATCTTTGGATTATCTCGGGTTTGGTCTTCCGCCTCCGACACCCAGCTGGGGTGAGCTTCTACAGCAGGGATGGGCCAACATGCATGCCTGGTGGATTGTCGCTTCGGTTGTTATTGCAATGGTTGTGACATTGATAACGGTTACCTTTATCGGAGAAGCGGTAAGGGAAGCGTACGATCCGAAATTACATACGACATATGAGTAGGGGCGAATAATTATTCGCCCCTACGGCAGTCAAAAAAGAATCATGATTTATAAAAGCACGGGGTAGTTAGCCACTAAGCCACGAAGGCACAAAAAGAAAAGAAAGTCATTGCGTTATTTGGGTGCCTTATTACCTTTGTG
>JAFDHS010000028.1 GCA_019308655.1 Deltaproteobacteria bacterium | reverse complement strand
CCAACACTGTAAATCCCCTTTGCTATTTCTATCGCCGGCATATGATTCCCTCGTTTAACGTTTTTTTCGGCTATGGATGTTGAAAAAAAATTAACACAAAGTGCATGAAGGTGAAAAAAAGTCATTCTTTCGTGTTATTCATGCACTTTGTGGTTAAAATAACAGTTTATTCTTCTTTTTCAAATTCATCTTTTAAAGCGCCGCACACCGGGCATGCCCACTCATCAGGTAAATCTTCAAACTTTGTTCCGGGGGCCACGTTATTGTCCGGATCTCCTTCAGCAGGATCGTAAACATAACCGCAAACCGTGCATACGTATTTATCCATGATATACCCTGTTCCTTTCTAAGTACTCAAAACATATCAAAATGTATATTTTTGTACTTACAAATTCCTGCTTCAACCAGCTGACTTACACTGTTGCTATTGCAACGGTGCAGCGGTCATTCTGTCCACAGGCGTTACTTTCCCTCGAACCGAGGGTAGTTGGTTTTAGATTGGTAACGGCAATTTCAAACTGCATCAGGTAATTACCGTTGACTGATTAAATAATTATATGCGGCCAGGGATGCCTTGGCCCCGTCGCCGGCGGCAATAATCACCTGCTTGAAGGGAACGTTCGTAACATCACCGCAGGCAAAAACTCCGGCGATACCCGTTTTACACATATTATCGATCAGAATTTCTCCAAATTTATTGGTTGAGAGGATATCGATGACAAGATCGGAATTGGGCAAGAGTCCTATCTCAATAAATACGCCTTCCACATCAAGCTTTTGAATTTCCCCTGTATTCAACGATTTGATTTCCACCCCTTCAACCGATGAACTCCCAATGATTCGGGTCACATCATATTGGGTATAGATTTTTACCTTGGATGACTTTTTGACCTTGTCCATAGTGATCGGGTCGCCGGTCAGTTCGGTCAGGGAAACCATGTAGATTTTGTTGGCGACCTTATCAAGGTCAAGAACCGCTTCAAGGGCTGAATTCCCCCCCCCTATAACGGCCACGTCGGCGCCGCCAAAAAGAGGAGCGTCACAGGTGGAACAATAGGCAACCCCCTTACCGATCAGTTCTCTTTCTCCCGGCACATTTAAAGGTCTTGGGCGTTTTCCAGTAGCAATGATAAGTGATTTTGAAAAATACGTCTTTCCGTCATCAGATGTTACTTTTTTGATTTTACCGGTCAGGTCAAGGGATGTTACCTTTTTTCCGACCTGCTTTTCAAGGCCGTACTTTTCTACATGTTCTTTAAACTTTGCAATCAGATCGGCAGCTTCTATCTGGCTGAAACCGAGGTAGTTGTTAAGATCATAGGTGTATATTACCTGACCCCCGATGTCTTGACTGATAAGAAGCGTTTTAAGAATTTTTCTGGCGGCATAAAGCGCGGCACTTAAACCGGCGGGCCCGCCTCCAATGATGATTACATCATAGAGTGTGGAGATCAAGCCCGGTTTTTCGGTCAGTTTCCCGGTAGCATATGCGTTTACCAGGTCGCTGTAATTGCCGATCGGTTCATCGCCGTCAAGAATCTGAGGAGGAATTCTCATGCCTGTTTTCTGCTGCATTTGTGCCCACTCTTTTGAACCCGGATGAACCTTGATCTCTGAAAAACGTATTCCTTTTTCCATTAAAAACGATTTTGCTTTAATGCAAAAGGGGCATCCTTCCATTGAATACAGGACCAAATTTTTCACGGTATCTGTCCGTCTCCTTAAGTTTGGGGTCTAAGCACCTGTACCCAGGCACTTGGTGAGTTCCTCTTCCAGACTGCCCTGGTTAAAACCGACGATCACCTTGTCGCATAAAGATATTACAGGAACACTGCGCACGCCGTCGGAAATGTTGATCATTTCCTTGAGGGCTTCCTTGTCGGTGGCAACATCATAGGCGATATAATCGATTTTCTTTTTAGAGAGAAACTCCTTGAGCATTTTGCAATGGGGGCATTTGGGTGAGGTATAAATCTTTATTTTTGCCATTATCTTCCTCTTGATTCCCGGACAGTATTCATAAAAGGTTGTTTGGGGCAATCGCGACAAAAATTCTCACGTTTTCGTAAGCGATGGCCTAATCTAATTCTTTTATAAAACCGGTAACCCTTTTTTCGATGTCATCGCGGACATCACGCATGAATTCAATCGGTTTTCCGGCAGGATCAGGCAGGGACCAGTCCTGTTTTTCCATGCCCTGAATCGCAGGACATTCTTCTCCACAGCCCATGGTGATAACCATATCCGGCGGCTTTGTTCCGGAAAGCGCTTCTTCTATGGATTTGGGCCTGCGGAAACCGACGTCTATTCCTTTTTCTCTCATCACTTCGTCCATGACAGGGTTTATTTTATCAGCCGGGTTACTTCCGCCGCTTAGAACGTCTATTTTTTCTCCTGCCATTTGTTGTGCAAATGCCATGGCCATTTGGCTGCGACAGGCATTTTCCCTGCAGGCAAAAATGATTGTTTTTCTTTCAAGAAGCGGTTTTAAAAGATTGGCTGCCGCTTGTTTTACATCTTCAAGTACCGTTGGGTATTTTTCCATATCTCCCGGATCTTCGATGCGTCTGTAGGTCAGACTGCCGTTAAAATCGGCACCTACCGCATCAAAGAAATACTTCATCGTCAGGTTTACTCCCTCAAAAAGATTCTTCCCTTTGGTAGCTCCAAGGGCAAGCATAAATCCTCTTCTCCATTTTCGGCCCGGATCCGTAATCTTAAGTTTGTATTTTCTGGCCCAGAGGGCTTGGGTTCTGTCGATAAGCGCTTTGAGCTGTGCGGGGGTATTATAAAAAAACATTGGTGTGGCGACGATTATAGCGTCGGCCTCGCGAAGCAAGGGATATACTTCGTGCTCCATGTCGTCCTTGATGGGGCAGAATCCTGTTTTTTCACATGTCGTATATTCCCTGCACGGAATAATCTCTTTTTGATAAACGCTGATAACTTCAGTCCGCGCTCCTAATTTTTTAACCTCACCCATAAAAGTTGAAAGCAGATAATCCGTGTTACTTTTTTTGCGGGGACTTCCCTGTAATCCTAATACGAGCATAATATGAAATTCCTTATTATTTTATGCGATAAGTTTGTATCAGGCCGGACCTTGTTTTTTGTCGATGCCTGGCATTTTTATCGCCGGGGAGTCGAGCGGTGTTTAGAGCCTGTTTAAAAATTAGGGAATCGAAGTGAAAAAGTGTGAAAGCGAGGACAAATTGTTGCAAATTTGAGGTGAATAGCAAGCCTATTTGCCGAAAATTTGCGACAATTTGAACCGCTCTCACGGTTTTGCAGCGGATTCATCAGTTTTTAAACAGGCTCTTAATGCAGCATGGTTGCACCAGAGGTGCATGTTGGAGCAAAACTATAAAAAAAATTGAAAAAAGGTGACCCCCTTTTTGTACTGAAAGGGGGCCGCCTTTTTTTCAACGGCGTGAAATGAAGATAAACGCTAAGGTAAACCGGTAAAACTATCCAAGATAGTTTTACCGTATCTCTTTGAACTTAAAAGATCAAAATTTATATACTTCCTGACGTAATCTGTCCTTAGACTTGGCTTACCTATGTCCTGTCATGTGAGCGCTTGCTTCCAGGGAGCACTTGCTGAAATCAACCTTTTGCTTGCACTCAGAGCATACATGCTCCTTGTCAAATTCGTCGGAAAAAATCTCAACTATATTTCCGCAGTTGGGGCATTTACAGGTAAAGGCTGACAGATTTTTGAAATTTTCAAAACCGGGACAATGTTTTGGTATCATGATACATCTCCTTTCATTTTTTTAATGATTAAAGGGGCTATCACTTATCGACAATCAAACCTTAGTATCTTGCTGGTGATTTCACAGCCGTATCTGAAAAAATTAAATTCTACCTCTATACGAGTTGCTTTTCAACCTGAAAATAACATTTGCCAAATGTATAGAGAGATCGTTTTGTGAATCAATGCAGGATTGCTTCAATTTTGATTGTCTTCAGCCGGGTTATTTTTTCATCTTTTCTTTCCTCATCTTGCATTCCTTGTCCCATTCAGGACAGGCTTCTTCTACGGGTGTAAAATATTTTAGTGCACATTCACCGCATTCCATATGTATGTTTTCTACATCGCCGAATCTTTCCTCTATTTCTTCGTCTGAAAGAACGGTCAGTTCACTGCATCCGCATTGGGGGCAAGCTGTTTTAACATGATACCTTTTGTGTTCTTTTTTCGGCATGGCAGCTCCTCCATTTCTAATCGGTTGAATAAATATCTTGTTGTAAGTTCTCGTTTTATCAGGCTTAAGCTTTCCAGAGACCATGCACACTGCAGTATTCACGCATGGTAATCTGATCGGCCTCTATATTGAAGTCCGCTTCCGGAGCATCTCCGGGTTTTAAGAATTGCCGATAAGCCTTTCCATCAGCAATAATTTCGATCCATTCAATATAATGATTTTCTTCCATGGGGTGTGCAACCTCACCGACTTTGACTTTTACGCCGCCGGGTATTTTTTCCATAACAGGAACGTGTTTTTCTTTGGCGGCATCGACCGTATTTTCACTCTGAAGAACCATGGGCTCGTTGCAGCAAACAAGTTCACCCGCTCCTCCGTCAAGCACTTCCACAATATTTCCGCATGCGTCGCATTTATAAATCTCAAGTCTTTCAGCCATTTTTACCCTCCTTGTAATGATGAGTATTTTAATCCTGGGAATTCGTATGTTTTATGTCAAAAAAACTCTTTCCGCCACCAGAACACGAAGGATATAATCTAAAAAAAATACTTTGTGCCTTCGTGACTTTGTGGGAAATAATTCTGGTTCCGGTTTATCCGGATTAGGAATTAAAATTTAATAGTTTTCTCCAAGTAGTTCAAAATGGGCTTGCGGATGGGCACATGCCGCACATTCGTCAGGTGCTTTATAATCTTCATGAAGATAACCGCAATTGCGGCAGCGCCATACAACTTTCTCTTCTCTTTTAAAAACACGTCCGGCTTCAATATTGGCGGCAAGGTCAAGATATCTTTTTTCATGCTGTTTTTCAGCGACTGCAATGGAAGTAAACGTCTTGGCAATTTCCTCAAAACCTTCCTCTTCGGCAATTTTTGCAAAGCCCGGGTACATTTGAGTATGCTCGTAATTCTCTCCTGATGCTGCGGCTTTGAGATTTTGGAGGGTTGATCCGATTACACCGGCCGGGAAGCTTTCTGTAATCTCAACCTCTCCGCCTTCAAGAAATTTGAACAGCCGCTTGGCGTGTTCCTTTTCCTGATTGGCGGTTTCTTCAAATATGGCTGATATCTGGATATAGCATTCCTTTTTAGCCTGGCTTGCAAAATATGTGTAACGGTTCCGAGCCTGAGACTCTCCTGAAAAGGCTGTTAAAAGATTTCTTTCAGTCTTTGTACCTCTTAAATCTGTCATTTTGATTTCTGTTCCTTTCTTCTTACTCATTCTTACCCATTGGCAGGAATAATGAGAAATTCCTGCTTCACAGAGGATGCCCGAAGCAACTGCTTAGGTCTTACTGTCTCTCCACAGGCTGTCACCGTAGAACCTACGGCCAGTTTGTTAATTATGACTATGTTTGATTAAGAAATCAGCTACAGTTTAAAGCCCCTGTTGCTTTTTCGGTTTGTCTGATGATTAATCAAGCAATAAGCATGCCGAGCCTTTTTTATTTAGTATATTGCTTTGTATTTCAGTTGGTTATTATCTTTGATAAAGGGGACGATATGTGATTTTTATGAAATAGATTTCTTATATTTTATGTAAAAGTTTACATAGTTTTAGAGAAATAAATGTAATACTGACGGAGAGCTTTGGGGAACAGAACAGAATCAGCTCCGAAACAAGGCTTATGATGCTTCGGAGCTTTTCCGGCATGTCTCACTTCTATTTACCAGGCACTTTAACCGAAGGGAAAAGTGACGGGTCTGTATGAGGAAAGAATTTTGCGGCACTGAACAGATTCATAAATGCCTGATTTACGTTTAATTCAAGATAAGTGATTTTATCTCTGATCGTATAAATTTCATCTATATGTTCAGGTGATGTAATGGCCATGGTCGCTCCCCCAAGGGAGCTATTGCCCAGAGGCTGATAGCTTTCAATGGGAAGGTCGGGAAGCATTCCTATGGCAATGGCCGATTGGGGCCTGATAAAACATCCGAATGTACCGGCCACATAAAATGTTTTAATCTCATTAGGTGTCATCCCGACGTTGGCGGTAATGGTTTCAAGTATGGTATACATTGCAGCCTTTGAACTGATCAGGCTGTTAAGGTCTATTTGACTGATGGTAAGGTCGGCACCCGTTGCGGACGCTTCGGCGGGTACGACGACAAGGTACTTGATGCCGTCTTTTTCCTTGAGCCGGCTGCCGCATGTGGACGCTGTCAGCTTGCCCCGTATATCAATCATGCCTGACAGAAAAAGCTGCGCGGCAAGATCAATCAACCCTGACCCGCATATTCCTTTGGGCGGCATATCGCCGATGGTCTTTATATCAAATTGGTAGGTATCCGGATCAATAACAATCTGTTCTATAACACCGGGGCCGGCCGTCATGCCCATTCTGCTTACTCCGCCTTCCAGTGCGGGGCCTGCGGCTCCGGCGCATGCGATCAGCCAGTGTTTATTTCCCAGAACGACCTCTGCATTGGTCCCTACATCGACTAAAATGGCGGTATCTTCTTTTTTATGCAAACCGGAATACAGGATACCTGCGATCAGGTCTCCGCCAAAATAACTGCCGATATTGGGAAAGATTAGGACCCTTGCCATGGGATTGGCCTTGAGTCCTAATTCGCTTGCCTTGACTATGCCGGGACTGTTTACTACGGGAATATAGGGTTCCCGTATTATCCATCGGGGACTAAGGCCCATAAAAAGATGGGTCATGGCCGTATTTCCGGCCACGGCAATAGAGTAGATGTCATTGGGCTCAATATTACATGATTGGCACAATTGGGCTATTGTTGTATTAAAGCCTTCAATAATCAGCGTGTTAAGTTTTTCCAGCCCCCCTTCCTGATCGGCAAAATGTATCCTTGCCAATATGTCGGACGCTATGGATATTTGCGGATTGTCACAAGAAGACTCAGCCAGAATTTCGCCTGTCAAGAGGTTTAAAAGACGAAAGGCGAGCCGGGTGGATCCCAGATCAACGGCAAGGCTGGTAATAGGTTTTGTGCTTTTGGGATCTGTAATTCCTGTAAGAAGCCATCTTTTGCGGTCCTTAAAAAGAGTGCAGCGGACATTATAGTCCCATTTTCTAATAAGGTCCGGAACCTCTTTTAGAAGATCAAGGTCTATATCGATCTGATCGGTTTCGAGTTCGGTTTTTAAAGATGCGGTTAGGCGGTCGATATCTGCGGTATTGTTTTGTAAGGTGGGGTGGGGTAAAGAGAGGGTCCTGACAAAGCCGCTATTATTTTTGTTCATAGTCCTTTTTCCCCCCTTGAGCGTAACGTATTTTAATTATATTATAATTCTAATCTCCAAATTGCACCCAACAGTGAAACATTCAAGATTCTGTTGGGTTTTGGCTATGTGTTGATTGTTTGTTATTTATCTTTTTATCTTCCCGAAAAAAGTGTTCCAGATATTATCTCGTTCCCATCTCTTTATGAGTTCAACGGGATATTGTGATAATTTATAAGAAACATCCCTTGCCTCGCTTCGCAGCAAGCCTGAGAGTATAAACCATTTTTTATCCAAAAAGCCCTCGGAGCTGATCAGGTTTTTCATAACATCATAGTGAATATTCGCTATGACCAGATCGGCAGGCATCTCAATAAAATCTTCGGCCCTGGCCTGAATGACCTGAATCCGCTTTTCCAGTCCGTTCAACTTCACATTTCTCAAAGCCGTCCTTGCTGCCAGAAAATTAAAGTCAAGGGCAAGCGTTTTTTTGCAACTTAATCGGGATGCGGCAAGGGCAAGGAGGCCTGTTCCTGTTCCAAGATCAAGAGCCGAGTGAATACTTTCCTCGCTGAAGGCCATCTCCAGAGCTTCAAGACAGTCACTTGTTGTGGCATGGATACCGTTGCCGAACACAACACCGGGATCAAGAAGAATGGGGACTTCTTTTTTATTTCTCTTTGTTTTATCTGCCGGCTTGTTCCATGGCGGTGCGATAAGAAAGTTGCCGATCTTAAAGGGACTGAGCGCTCCGCCTTGCCATTCTTCGTATGTCATATTGAATTTATCAAGAAGGGTCAATTGCGGTTGTACGCGCAAAAGATCTTCTACCTTTTCCATGCAAGGCCTTGAAAAGAAAAGAAAGGAGAATCCTTCCTCCTCCCAGTTACCGATAAATTCATCGATAAATTTTATCCTCGATAAATTTTATCCTGTCCGGATTTAAGCGGCCTTTAAGATAGTAGATATACAGATTACGGTAAGGGCAATCTGTTGATTCTTCCCGATATTTGGTTTCAAGTTCAGTCATTGTCGGACAACGGTGCCGTATGGAGTTTTATAGGAATAAACGTGTTTTACGTATATATAATAATATGATTATTTGATAATTTTATCAAAAATTTCAAATGCCGTTTTAATCGCTTGATTGTCCTCGGGTATCTGTACGGTTGGACGTCCGTTTAAATCAAAATCATATACGGCATCATCTTCAAAAATAGTTCCGGCAAGTTCAAGATTTTCCTTCTCTATGATATCAAGAACCTCTTGGGGCGGCTCTTCTTTTGCCTGATTAATAATAAGGTAGGTGTTTTTGACGCCTATGTTTAAATTTTTTGAAAGCTGGTGGATTCGTATGCCTGCCTGAAGTCCGCGTCGGGACGTGTCCGTAACAATAAGGAGGGCATCGACGTTATTGGT
>JAFDHS010000027.1 GCA_019308655.1 Deltaproteobacteria bacterium | reverse complement strand
GGCTGCTTTTTTTGAAAACATGTCGTTCGATCAGGGTCGGACGTTCAACTTCGATAAACCCTTTTTGCTCAAGTTTTTTGATCAACCGTCTGATTTGTCGAGTAGTACAGTTGAGTTTAGCAGCCAGGGTGGTTTGTTTGGGATAACATTTACCATCCATGAAAGCATATTGGTTTAAGAGTTTAAGCAGCTTTTTTTCAGTGACGATCAGGATATCCGGAAAGGCGGGATTGTAGAGGATACCCAGATAATTCCCATCAAACTTTTGAAAAGGGGTAATTCTTTCTTGACGATTCCCGGTGGGGTCGCTAAAGTGTCGCGCAGTCATGTTATCCTTATTAGTGGTAAGGTTGCATGATCAGAGCCTCGTTGGATGTTGGTAGCATCCGGCGGGGCTTGCTTATTTGGAGCTGATCATGATTAAGTTGGGTTAACCATAATCTTTTGCGATAAAAATATCAAGCATAAATGGTAAGAAGAAAGTAGTAAGCAGTGAAGGGTTTCTCGTTCCCATGCTTTTCGCTGGTTGTACCTTGCGGTCTTTGATTTCCGGCTGATAGGAGATCATAGTAGATGGAAATCGCTTGGGCAGCCTGTCGTTGATTCTAAACGTTCTGTTTTTTCTCCTTCAGTTTGTCGATGAAGGCGGCCGCCAGACTGCTCTTTTCCGAACTGGTGAATCCGTATTTGTGGCAGAAATATAGATAAAACCTGAGCCATTGACAGAAATGGGATCGGGAGTGCTCAGGGATTGATCCTGTAGCCGGTTGCTGATCGAAAAGGATCGCAATATTTTGTGGTGTTTTGATCAAGCGTGATATCCTAAAACTGCATAACATGCAAAATATGAGTGTTATCCGGTTAGGAATCTCTTACTGGCAGCGAGTCTCCTTGTCAATCATTTTCCTGCATGATAAGTATCAAGAAATCATATAGTTACTATTTGTTGCCGGGCGCTTCGCGCCGGTCCTATCGGGCGCGGCTGAGGATACCGAGGGGCACTAAGCGCGGCCTATCAACGCGGTTTGAACAGACATGCTGGCGCGTGCTCCTCACCCGCGCACGTTAGTTGGTCTGAATAAATATCGTTGCATCTGGCAATCAAAGTGAGAAAGGATTTACCATGGAAATAATAATTGTCTTATTCGTTCTCTATGTCATCTATAGAATAGTAAAAGGGGTTGCCTCAACCAAGAAGCCACCAGAGACCCAGGAAATCACATATAGAGTTGAGGTTTCTGGCCCCGGAAGATATCGCAGTGATTATGACCGAAATGAACGTCCGAGCGGAAAGCCTGCCCAATGGTACGAAAGTGGTCAGAGTATCAAAGTCCAACATTACAATATATCTGGCGGAATGATATATGTGGGTGAGACTTTACTCGATTCCCGCAGATATGAAAACGATGCTTGTCTTATCAATCCGCAGCTTAAAGTTTCCTCTGCCGAACCTTGGGAAGCCGGGGATGAGATGGGGTATTGGCCGCAATATGGTCGCATTTCTGCAAAATGTCGCGGTGCCTATCTTAAATGGCTGACGGGTGGTCGTTTGGAGCCGAAAACAAATATGGGCTATGTTTTTCTGTTCTTCTACGGCCTTGAGCGGCGCCTGTTTGTTGATGGTCAAAAAGGAAAGGTTTCAGAAAAAGAGCGTGTCGCGATTGTCGCGGAAGTGAAACGACTCCTTGGAATTTACGGGGGCAATCGTTCTTTTCGGGGCTACGCCAGTAATTTTCTTGCAATGGAATGGGTTCTTTTTCAAAGGGATAAACCTATTCCCGAACACCTTAATTTCAATGACAGACACTGTTCAGAGCCTTTTCAGGTTGTCTTGGCGCAGTATGTTGCTGAAGGAAAGCCGATTCCGGCAGAAGTGGCACTTCAGTGGTTGATGCTCCATCCTGAATTCAATTTACGGACACCTGCCCGGCGCTGTCCTAAAGAGTTTCATGATATGTTTGTTCGCCGTTACAAACAAAAGTTTGGCGATGGCCTACTGGTCAGACCCAACAAAACACCGTTAAAGCTTGAATATCGAGCAGCCAGTCCATCGGTGCGAGTCGATTTAAAACTCCAGACCCCAGACCTTCCGAATCCTTTTATCCTGACCGCCCCTTTGAAAAAGTTGAGTGCATTGGTGGAAGAATGTACTATCGAACTGGAGCCCTATAGTCGCTTCTTAGGACGCAAGAATAATGATAAAAAATCATTGGCTGCCATGGCGTTGCTTCCGAAGGAACTGATGAGTCAGGATCCGAGGGCAGAAAAATTTAAAAATCTCCTTGCTCAGGTTTGCGAGGCAGGAACAGAATTGATTTCAGTTGATGAGCTTTATAATAGCTTAGGTGAGAAAATACCCACCAAATTCAACAAGAAAGAATCGGAAACTTTGGCAGTATTGGTTGAAGGCATGGGCTTCGGCATAGCCCCGGATGCCCGCTACCACAATATGAAGCCGAGTCCGGGCGGCCATGTGGTCATCTTCCAGCATGGCCACGGGGTGGACTTCCAGGTATCAAAAGAGTTTCGCACTGTTGGCAGCATCTTGCGTCTCGGCGCCATGGTCAGCCAGATTGACCAAGACCTGTCGCCCGCAGAGGAAGCAACGCTTCAGAACCTTATTCAGGATAATCGCGAACTAAGCAATATAGAAAAAGACTCTCTGTTGGGTTTTCTTTATTGGTGTATCAGGACCCCGCAAAGTGTTGCCGGAATCAAACAACGACTTGCCGAAGTTAGCCAAGCCGAAAAAGTTGCAATCAGCCGCATATTGATATCGGTTGCTCATGCGGATGGGCGCATCGACCCAAAAGAGGTCAAACAACTTGAAAAGCTGTATACCACGCTTGGCCTGGAAAAGGATCAGGTTACAAGCGACATTCATGCCCAGGCCGCTCCCTGCGAGCCTGTTACGGTTGGTATCCGTGATCCGGAAGCCGCTTTTTCAATACCGAAGCCGACAATCGGGGCTCCTGCTGAAAAAGGTTTCCTTTTGAATGCTGAATTGATTCGCATACGCGATGAGGAAACCCGGCAGGTTAAAGGAGTGCTTGAAGGTATTTTTGCTGATCAGGAGGATGGCGAAGCGGATCTTGATTCTACCCCTGACGTCGATATTGTTTCATCAATCAGCCCCTTGGCTGGGTTGGATGAGGCCCATCTGAGCTTTTTTAATTGTCTCCAATCTCAGGAAACCTGGGAGCGCTCTGCTCTGCATGAAAAATGCAAGGAACTGGGTCTGATGGTTGATGGGGCTATGGAAGTCCTCAACGAATGGGCTTTCGATAATGCAAACGCGCCCCTAATCGAGGATGGCGAGCCCGTTTATGTAGATGTTGATCTTGCGAAGGAGATTATGAATGCCTAACGACAACAAAAAACGCCTCCGTCCACGAGAGCGGGATGCCATCATTCAGTCATTGCGTGCGGGTGTTACGCCACGCACTGGTTTGCAACATATTCAAGTCGGACGTGTTCGGGAAGTCGAAGCCCTGCTGAAGGACATCGAGCGGATTGCTGATGGAGGATCGGCCTTTCGCCTCATCATAGGGGAATTCGGTTCTGGGAAGAGTTTCTTTCTACAATTGATCCGTTCCATTGCGTTGGAAAAAGGGTTAGTCACGGTCCACGCAGATCTGTCACCAGACAGGAGGCTCCATGCCACAGGTGGGCAGGCGAGAAACCTTTATGCCGAGCTTATGCGCAATCTATCTACCCGCACAAAACCGGATGGCAATGCGCTTTCCAGCGTAGTTGAGCGCTTTATTACAGAGGCCAGACGAGCGGCTGACGTCTCAGGGGCCACGGTCGATTCTGTGATTGCGGAAAGCCTGAGCCACTTGTCCGAACTGGTTGGCGGATACGATTTTGCCAAGGTGATTGCTTCGTATTGGAAGGGCTATGAGCAAGACAACGAGCAGCTGAAATCTGATGCTATCCGTTGGCTTCGGGGTGAATTTACAACAAAAACTGATGCCCGTAAAGCTTTGGGGGTGAGGACGATAGTTGATGATGCCGGCGTCTATGATCACTTCAAACTGCTGAGTCTGTTTGTCAGGCAGGCCGGATATGGCGGCCTTTTAGTCAATCTTGACGAGATGGTCAACCTTTACAAACTATCAAGCCAGAAAGCACGTGTTTCAAATTTTGAACAGATCTTACGAATGCTGAATGACTGTTTGCAGGGAAGCGCCGAGTACATCGGCTTTCTTTTGGGAGGAACACCAGATTTCCTCTTTGATCCACGCAAAGGCCTATACAGCTACGAGGCCCTGCATTCACGCCTGGCAGAAAACTCTTTTGCACGAGCGGCCGGTGTCATAGACTATTCAGCACCTACCTTGCATCTGGCCAACCTTGCACCGGAAGAACTGTTCATTCTGCTCAGAAACTTACGACATGTCTTCGCATCAGGAGACGACACCAAATATCTTGTACCGGATGAAGCTCTTACTGCATTTTTGGAGCACTGCTCCAAAAGGATCGGTGACGCATACTTTAGAACGCCTCGCAATACCATCAAAGCCTTTGTTGACCTGCTTTCCGTTCTCGACCAGAGTCCAGGGTTAAACTGGACTCAATTGATCGAACAGGTGCATGTGGAAGAAGATCGGAATACAGACATGCCGCTTATTGAAGGCCATGACTCGAATATGGACGAGCTGGCAACGTTTACACTTTGAGGTCATAGATGAGTGCATCCCAGGGTTTTAATCGGTTACATGAGGGCGTGCAGCGTTGGGTGTGGGCGCAAAAATGGAACGAGCTCAGAGATATCCAGGAGCGGGCCATCGCTCCGATTCTGGAGGCCGAATGTGACGTCATCATCAGCGCTTCAACGGCGGCTGGAAAAACAGAGGCAGCATTGCTTCCTGCCTGTTCCCGCGTTGCCGAGAGTTCCCCGGATAGTATCGGCATTCTGTACATAAGCCCGCTAAAGGCGCTGATCAATGACCAATATCGGAGACTACAGGGCTTAGGTGAAATTCTCGGTTTTCCGGTTACTCCCTGGCATGGAGATGCTGTCCGTTCCGTCAAAGACAAGCTGCGGAAAAATCCACGGGGTATCCTTCTTATCACCCCCGAGTCGCTCGAATCCCTATTGCTGAACCAAGCAGGCTGGTGCCTCCATGCTTTTGGAGAATCAAGTCACATTATCATTGATGAATTTCATGCTTTTCTCGGCACAGAGCGAGGTTGTCAGCTTCAATCCCTCATGCACCGATTGGAGTTTTTGCTGCAACGAACTATTCCTCGAATTGCCCTGAGCGCCACCTTGGGCGAAATGCAGCAGGTCGCGCAATACCTTAGGCCGAATGGAGAACTGCCCTGTGAAATTATTGAATCAACAGCATCCCGCTCTGACCTCAAGATTCAACTCAGGGGGTACCTGGCTCCTGCAGGTGCAGAAGCGTCATCGGCTTTTAGCAGCATCACATATGATCTTTATACAATTCTCAGGGGGAAATCACACCTTGTCTTCGCCAATAGCAGGGGTAGGGCAGAAGAATTAGCTGCCGCTCTTGCGGATCGCTGTGAACGTGACGGGGTGCCGAATGAGTTTTTTCCTCACCACGGGAGCCTTTCCAAAGAGATCCGTCAAAGCTTGGAGGCCAGGCTGCAAAAAGAAACATTACCCACTACAGCTGCCTGCACCATGACTTTGGAATTGGGAATCGACATCGGTAGCGTTGATTCCATAGCTCAAGTGACAGCCCCCCATTCCGTGGCCAGTTTGCGACAACGATTAGGACGTTCAGGGCGACGGGGGGAAGCAGCGATTTTGCGCATGTTCATTGCCGAAAACGAGATTACTGCCCAAAGCCATCTTCTTGATCGCCTTCGCTTGGAAACCATTCAGTGCATTGCAATGATCAATTTGCTGCTGAAGAAATGGTATGAACCTGCACCCAACAATCAATATCATCTCTCGACTCTCGTGCAACAAACCTTGTCTGTAATAGGGCAATATGGAGGTGTTCGAGCAACTCAACTCTGGTCGCTGCTATGTGACACCGGTCCTTTTTCGTTGGTCGACCAGGCCCTTTATGGTTCGTTCCTCAGGGCTCTCGGTGAGGAAGATTTGATCTCGCAAACTCAAGATGGCCAACTCATACTCGGTGCCAGAGGAGAAAAATTCGTAGAACACTACACCTTTTATACTGCTTTCAATACTCCCAAGGAATATCGGTTGGAATGTGATGGGCGAGTGTTGGGGACCATTCCAATTGATAAGCCCCTGGTAATAAAACAGCTTGTCATTTTTGCAGGCAAACGTTGGAAGGTGCTGCAGGTTAATGTGGAGAAGAAATTGATCACGTTAAAAATGGCTACGGGTGGCAGACCTCCTAAGTTCGGGGGGGATGGCCAGATGGTTCATGATCGTGTCAGACAGGAAATGCTACGAGTATATAAACAGAGAACGTTGCCAATTTATCTCAACAAAGAGGCAAAAACAATTTTTGACGAAGGCATTGAATGCTTTCATTCGTTGGGTCTTGACAAAATCAATGTACTGCAAATTGGCAACACCGTCCATGTTCTCCCTTGGCTTGGGGATCAAGTCACCAACACCATTACCGTACTGTTGCGTGGTGAGGGCTTATCTGTTGGTTGCTTCGGTGGCGTGATAGATATCGGGAATAGTTCTATCGAGTCATTCAGCAATGCCGTTAAAGTCATTCTCAGCAAATCGAAGCCAAAACCAGTTGAGTTGGCGAAAGAAGTTCCAAACACGACTATCGAAAAACACGATCCTGTTTTACCAAAGAAAATGCGCGACCTTGGATACGGAGCAAGTTTTTTTGATGTGGATGGCGCATGGGAGTGGATGGAAAGATTAACCCTTTGAAATAAACACTGCGGATAAGCAGGGTGTTGGGCATTTTCCTTGATTTTTTCATAATCCATCCCAATCCTTCCCACAGAAGCGTACATGGTTTTAATAGATTGGGCAGGAGGATGTCAGCGATGGGAACCTTTGAAGGGAATGGGGTCAAACCTTGATCATTGACTATGAGAAATTGCATAGCAAAAGATGGGCACGCTCCGCTTTGCCCATCCTACATCTACATCGTTTGCACGGAGTTGTGGATCGGTATGTTATTATCGCTGTCTGATAATTCTTTTTTCCGATATTGAACAAGTTAAGCCGGTATGATAATTTTATATTTATGAATCAAATCACCAATCCCCATGACAAATTTTTCAAAGAGTTTTTTACGCGCCGGGCCGCTGCCATTCAATTTCTTGAGCATTTTAAAATACATCTTCAAAGACGATTTAAAAGATCGACTGGCCGGGATATTTGCGCTTTTGAAAGATCTGTCCGAAAAACAAACCGGACTGGAATATATTGAGGCGATTTTAAGATATATTGCTAATGCCTCGCCGGATGGGAATATCACCTACGAAGACCTCAAAACAGCCATAGAGCAAACCATACCGGACAAAGGAGATAACATTTTGCCTACCATAGCAGACGCATTAAAAGAGCAAGGAAAGCAGGAGGGAATTCAACAAGGGATTCAACAGGGAATACTCCAAAAATCAAGAGAAGACGTCATTGAAATTCTTGAAATGCGTTTCGGAATTATTCCCCGATCCATTCTCAGTGTTTTAAATGAAATCAGTGATCCATTAACTTTAAAAAGCCTTCTTAAAAAAGCGGTAACACTAAAGTCTCTCGATGAATTTGAAGAGTTCCTTGATATAATTATGAAATAGCCATGAACTTTAGTTTTTCAGCGGCTTAGGAATCAATACCTCTTATTGTCAAAGCTTTCATGAAGACCTCCTTGTCTCAATTTTCTTACAGCAGCATCAGTTTGATGTTAAAATATGATAGTGGTTGAGGTTTGTCAAAAAAAGCATAATGCCCCATTTGCGATCGAGAAATACGGATAATATTGTCGGGTAGAGAGGGGGCGGTGACTGACGTTTTGTTTGCATAAATTGAATAATGCGCAAGCTTAGACTGCCGCTACAAAACCTTATGTTTTGTACTCCGGAAATAAACAGAGATATGATTAAAACGCTTAGCGGTGAGCTGCTTTTTTTAAAGCGCCTGAAGGATTGGGGCGGGGTTTGATTCTTGAATAGACATCCTCATTCATGTTGGATGTTTTGCCTTTTTTTAAATAATGGTAGCCTATGGCGCCAATCATGGCTGCATTGTCGCCGCACAGGTCGAGGGAGGGGATATGGGCAACAAGGTTATGATTTGCGGTCTCCTTTTTGATTCTTTCTCTTAATCGGTTATTTGCCGCCACGCCGCCGACGATGGCGATGTGCTTACAATCCTTTTTCTTTGCAGCATTTATAATTTTGTATGAAAGCACATCCACGACCGCTTCCTGGAAACTTGCCGCAATATCGGGAAGTTGGTTTTTATACGCATCCGCATGGGTCTGAATATACCGATTGACGGCTGTCTTTATACCGCTGAAGCTGAAATCAAAGGCGGATTTATCAATGTATGCCCTGGGAAAATTTATTTTTTTGGGGTCTCCTTCACGGGCAAGTTTGTCAATAACA
>JAFDHS010000026.1 GCA_019308655.1 Deltaproteobacteria bacterium | reverse complement strand
CCTTTTCGGTAATATATATTGTCCTCAATGCCGACCCGAACATGTCCTCCCATGGCAATGGCATGGACGGCAAGAATCAACTGGAATCTTCCTACTCCGCCGATTGTCCATACTTGACCGGGTCTTAAACGGTCTACCAGAAGAAGAAGGTTTTTAATTCCTCCGCTCATGCCGCCGGGCACCCCCAGCACAAAACAAATATGGAATTTTTCCGGGATATAGTCTTTTTCGAGGTAACGATCAATCGTATCCATCATACCATAATCCAAAACGCCCAGGGTCGGCATGATGTTGTTTTCCTGGATGACCCGGGATATGGTACGAATCGTGTGTTCGCTGTTTTCAAAGATATCAGGGCCGAAATTCATCGTGCCCATGTCAAGTGTAGCCATCTCCGGCTTGAGTTTCAAGGGCGCACAGCGTTTCTCCAGCGGAGTGCTTACGGCGCCGCCTGAGGAATACTCGATAATACATTCGCAGCGTTCGCGGATTTTTTTTGTAATGTCTTGGAAAATATCCACCCGCTGGCTCGGTTTTCCTTCTTCATCACGGACATGCAGATGGATGATGCTCGCCCCGGCCTCTACCGCGCCTCTTGCCGCTTCGGCGACTTCTTCCGGGGTGATCGGAAGATATGGATAATGCTCTTTGGTTAACTCGGCACCAACAATGGGACAGGTAATGATTAAAGGATTATTTGTCATGTTTGAACCTTTGTCTCTCTTTGGGGGTTACACAAGTTCCTTTTGCTTTGCAGACCAAGACCGGTTCCTCAAGAACTTTGGCCGATGTTTCGCCAAATTCCGGTGCCGGCGAGATGAGTTTCCAGGCCTGGAATTCCATTGTTCTTGAGGTGTTGCCGACCTCAACAATTTTGCCCATGAATTCTATGGAACTGTAAGCCCGAAACAACCCTTCGTCACCATCATAGCGGATCAGTAACTCGGTGGCCACATCTCCAAACAGACTCAGTATTCGCGCACCGTCTACCAGATTACCCGCATAGTGTGCGTCATGCATGCTCATTCTCAACTTAAGGCGGGTCTCCATCATATTTTCCTTTTTGCACTCTTTTGTTCCGTTATTTTTGTAACTATAAAGGAGGCCACCTGAGAGGGCCTTGTCTCCGGCCCGAATCCGGCATCATAGCCGAGTTTCAGTGCAAGATCGTTGCTGATACCGGGACCGCCTGCAATTAAAAGGAAACGCCTTTTCAAGTTTTTTTCTTCTAAAAGTTTTATAAATTCTGAGAAATTTCGTATATGAGCGTTTTTTTTTGTCACTGTCTGGGAGATCAGAATAACGTCAGCCTTAACATCGATGGCTTTTTCAAGCAGCTCTTCACAGGGAACCTGAGCCCCCATATTACAGGCATTGATTTCAGGATATCGTTCCAGACCGTAGTCCTGATCATATCCTTTCATGTTCATGATCGCATCAATTCCCACAGTATGGGCATCAGACCCGATGGTTGCACCGACAACCATAAGCGGGCGGTGTAATTTTATCTTAATGATTTCATTAATTTCATAAAAATCCATCGGTTTGATTTTAAACTCAGGTACTTTTACCGTGGAATAGTCAAGAATCGGTATTGCCCTGGCATAGACCACAAAACAGGTAAAATTATCCGCAATTTTCCGGGCATGAACAACCGAGACATCTTCGAAGTTCAGCTTGGAAACATATATTTCCGCTGCCTTTTTTGCTCTGGGGCTGTTTTCAACAGGCAGGGTAAACGATAGCTGTACCATGCCGTCATTTAAAGTGTCCCCATAGGGCTTAATCATTTCTTCACCCATGAATCCCTCCTTCCTGTTCGAGCTGTTCCATTACGGGATTGGAATAATCAACTGCCTTTTCAAAAACCCCTTCCAGCCCTTTGCCGCCATCAACCGGCCGGCGGATATTGGCGAATTTTCCCCGCGCAATGGCTTCCATCAGCCCGATTTCTTTGATCTCTTTCAGGAAAAGTTCCACTTCATCCAGGACCTGCCGTGCCCGCTTTGCGATAAAGCCGTCCTTTCTGAACTCAATCTCTTTTCCGAGATCCCTGGCGACATTAAACACATAGTTGACGCTGCAGAGGGCCTGATATCTGTCCTGCATGAACGGTGTGTGAATTGCTTCCGTCAAAATACCGGCAAGATGAATCCCTTGCTCTGTAGTCACGGAGGCCAGATTAAACAGGGTATCTATACAGTGGGAATAAAAGATATCCGTGCTCATGTATTTGGTGGGAGGCATATATTTCAGAGGAACGTCAGGAAATAGCTGCCTTGCCAGCTGGGCGTGGGCAAGTTCATACAAAAATGCATTTTCTATCCTGGGATCAATTTCAAATGCATGCCCGAGTCCAAGCAAATCGGGTGTCAAAAGCGCTTTTTGGGCCATGGCTTCGTTGATCAGTTGGGATGCGGTAACGGTATATGCGTTCTCAATGGCGTCAGAGGTTGTCAGATAGTTGTCTTCCCCTGTATTGATAATGATTTTTGCCCGGGAACAGATCAGTCTGCTGAAATACTGGTCGATAAAGGTACGCTTCATGTTGATATCGCGGAAAAGGATGCCGTACATGGAATCATTCAGCAAGATGTCCAGATCTTCCAAGGCGGCGCAGGCAGCGATTTCCGCCATACAGAGTCCGGAGGAATAGTTGACCAGACGAATATATCGGCCCTCTTTTTCGGATACCTCATCCAACGCCTGGCGCATGATTTTGAAATTGGCCTGGGTGGCAAAGGTCCCAGCAAAACCTTCCGTTGTGGGACCATAGGGCACATAATCCAGAAGGGATTGGGCCGTACTCCGGATCACCGCGATGACATCCGCTCCGGCGGAAACGGCGGCTTTCGCCTGAATACGGTCTTCATAGATATTGCCTGTGGCAACGATCAAATATCGCCAGGGCTGTTGCGGTGAAGGATATTTTTTTAGCTTTTCCTCTTTCTTTTTCCGGGTTTCATCCAATGCCGCCACCGCCTTTTGGGCAAGCTCTTTTTCCTTTTCAAGGATGTCTGCATGAGAAAATCGGCTTAAATCATCCCATTCGATCTTTCCCTGATCAATGAGTTCGGCTGTGATCCGGACATCTCTGCCTGATGCGAGCATGGCTCCGGCAAAAAAGCGGGACACGCCGGATTTTATACGGCTTTTTTTCTTTAATTTATCAATAATTTTGTTGGAAAGAGGTATTTTCTCGCTGTCAACTCCGTCCACTCCGTAAAGTCGAAGAATCGTTCTTTCCACAGAGATGGAGGAATGTCTTGAAATGAAAGTTTGAAGCTGATCGGCAATTTCTTCAGCCAGTTGTTTGAGTCGGTCAATCTGCTTTGTATTCAAAGGAATGTGTGCCACTTTTCATCCTTTCAACCCGTTATGGATTTTTGCTTGAATCGATGTGGCCAACCTTTTCTATCAGACTATTTCGGGATCAATACTCCTCTTTTGGGGCTCCAGAACAGTATGGGGTTTGGTCATAAGCATTCCCGGGCCCTTTTGGGTGCGATATCGTTCCTGGCTGCAAGCGGGGTCATGGCCGCATATGCCGTCCCATCGGTGGGGCTCCATGTAAACGGTAATGGCGCCTTCATAGTTACGAAAGACGGCCCTGTCATCGGACCGGGCGAGGAGATAATTGGGCATGAGAGGCGTTTTGCCGCCGCCGCCGGGAAGGTCCACAACAAATGCCGGCACTGCCAGTCCGGATGTATGACCTCTGAGTGCTTCCATGATATGAACACCCTTGCCTATGGAAGTTCGGAAATGTGAAATACCCCGGGAAGGATCGCACTGGTAGAGATAATAAGGCATTACCCGGATTGTAAGCAGTTTTTGGTTGAGTTGTTTCATTACATGGGGGCAATCATTCACATTTCGCAGGAGGACCGTCTGGTTTACGATGGGAAAACCTTTATCGGCCAACACGGCACAAGCCTTTGTCGACTCCGGAGTGATCTCCCTGGCGTGATTGAAATGTGTGGCAATGTAAAGCGGCTGATATTTTCGGAGCATCTCAATCAATTCAGGTGTAAAGCGCATTGGGAGTACCACGGGCGTGCGCGTACCCAGACGGATGATTTCAACGTGAGGGATGGAACGCAAGGCCTTGAGGATTTGCTCGATTTGTTCATCGCTCATGGTCAAAGGATCGCCACCGGAGACAACTACATCACGAATCTCAGGATGCGTGACGATATAATCTATTGCTTTTTGGAAACGGTCGGGATCAAAATCGAGGTCTACAGTTCCCACCAGGCGGCGGCGTGTGCAATGCCGGCAATATCCGGAACAGGTACCGGTGACGAGGAGCAAAACGCGGTCCGGATATCTATGCGTTAAACCGGGTACCGGAGAATCATGGTTTTCTTCCAATGGGTCTACCATGTCATCTTCCGAAAATTCCGCTTCATGGGCGGACGGGATGGCTTGGGCTTTGATCGGGCAATAAGGATCATCCAGATCGATTAAGCCGGCATAATAAGGCGTAATGGCCATTCGGAAATATTTGACGGCGATCCTGATCCCTTGAATGATTTCTTGGGAAGGGTCCAGCACCCTGATAACGTCATCGATGTTTGCAAGCCGGTTTCTTATTTGCCATTGCCAGTCGTTCCATTGGTGGTGGGGGACTCCGGCAAACGGTTTTTTTTCTTTTGCTTTGTCCATTTTAAGTCCCTTTCAGCAGTATCTTTTAGTGTAAAGGTCTCTTAAATAGGCGTTCTTACGCATGATATTCAAGGTCAGGTCGGCGTGCCCTTCACAGTATCCATTTCCAATGATCATCTGAATATCCTTGCGAGTTCCTTCCGCGCCCAAAGCCGCCTTTGTAAAACTGGTGGCCATTGAGAAAAAGTATACTTTCCCGAAGTCCCTCGTTATAAGAATGGCACCCATTTCACAATTTTCCCGTGAAACACAGCTTACGACCACGTCGCACAATTTCCCATCCGTAACTTGCTCGACCTTTTGCAAAAGGTCGAGGGCACGGTCTGCCCGGCCGACAATGACCTCATCCACAAAGGGCGCATTTTCCGCATCCTCCTTTCCCACTTCGCGGTGGACAATGGCAATAATTCTGCCATGGGGGCCTGCTTTTTTTTTCGCCTGGTAACAACACAGCAATCCCGATTTACCCTTGGCCCCAATGACGGCTACGGTGTCACCCGGATTTACGAGCCTGTTCATTTGAGCCGGTGCTCCGGCCACATCCAATACAGCCAGGGCAAGGGGATCGGGTATGTCATCAGGAAGCTTTGTCCAAATCCCGCTTTCAAACAACAAGGCCTGTCCCTTGATATCCACCTGATCTTTGTCCATGTGAATGGTTAATATCTCGTCGATGCGCAAGGGCGTCAGCGACAGACTCACAAGGCCGGCAATCCGGTCCCCCTTCTTCAAATCAATCTTATTTAAAGAATCTCCGATTTTGTTGACCTGCCCGATGAATATACCGCCCGACCCTGTCCGGGGGTTTTTGTGTTTGCCGTATTGGTTGACGATATCGGTCATGATCCGGGCAACCTTTTGCGGATCGTTGCCGGCACACTCTTTAATATCCGTGAAAGATGCGGAATCGATGTTCAGCGTGATTACATCGCACAGGATCTCGTTGTCGTAGATTTCGGAAAAATTATTATCCACACGAATTGCCGGCTGCGGAAGAACACCTTTGGGTTCAACAACCCTGTGTGTACCGTATTTATTTCCCTTTTTTTGCAATGAAATGATGATAATTAAGAATAGATGAATAAAATGCAATGATAAGAATTCTTTTTAAAAAAATATAGAGAAACAGGGCTTGCCTGTCAAATAAAAACGACTCTCTTTTCCATAAGTTGGGATGGACGGTTATAATTTTTCAGTATATAGAGGCAAATCATGAAAATCCTTTGATGTCGGGCTTATTAAAGATTGACACCCTCCATTTACCGGTGTTATAAATTATATTTTTTAAAGCATCCGGCTTTGGGTTTTTAGAAACGTTTGCGGCATTTTTGAAAGAGCTGAACACAACAAGGCCACGGATAGCATAAAAACGAATAACATTTAGGAGGTTGTTATGTTTGGACTCGGACCAATGGAACTCACCATTATACTGGTTATCGTTCTTATTATTTTTGGAGCGGGTAAACTCCCTGAAATAGGATCGGGTATCGGTAAAGGTATAAAAAATTTCAAAAAGGCTATTTCAGAAACTGAAGACAAAGATGCTGAAAAAATTGAGGAAGAGAAAAAATCCTGATCCGGATTTTCAAGTTTGCTTCGATTTTAATTTTTTACATTCCTTTAGCCGTTTATACTTTTTTCCGCACCCCTATCGTTTTCCGCGCATCTTCACTCCCTGATTGACACATAAACCCTGCTCCTTTATAGTCCCTGATTCAAGAAGGGGGCAGCCCCTTGAGCTTTATCCCGAATTTTACAATTAAGATACGAAATCAAAAATACAAATCCTTAAAGAGGTTCAATTATGATCAGGATCAATGAAAATTATCTCAAGCTTCAGTCTTCTTATTTGTTTTCGGAAATCGCCAAAAGAATTTCTGCGTTTGAAAAGGCTAATCCGGACAAAGAGATTATTAAGCTTGGCATCGGTGACGTTACCATGGCCCTTCCCGATGCCTGTATAACCGCCTTCCACCGGGCCGTTGACGAAATGGCCGATGAGAAGAGTTTTCGTGGATACGGACCTGAACAGGGCTATTCCTTTTTGCGGGACAAAATTGCAGCATCGGACTTCCAGGCCAGAGGGGCGGACATCTCTTCCGATGAAATTTTTGTCAGCGACGGGGGCAAATGTGATACCGGTAATTTTCAGGAGATTTTTGCAACAGATATCAAGATCGCCATTTCCGACCCGGTTTATCCGGTATACCTCGATACAAACGTCATGGCCGGGCGTACCGGCAACTTTAAAAACGGCAGATACGAAAACGTGGTTTATCTGGAGGGAACCAGGGAAAACGGATTTATCCCGGATCTTCCCCAGGAACCGGTGGATTTGATTTGTCTGTGCTTTCCCAACAATCCCACCGGCGCCGTGGTGACCAAGGAGATCCTCCGGAACTGGGTGGAGTTTGCCCGTGAAAACAAGGCCATTATCCTTTACGATACGGCCTACGAGGCTTTTATCCGCGATGAATTCCTGCCCCGATCCATTTACGAGATCGAAGGCGCTCGTGAAGTGGCTGTTGAATTCAGAAGTTTTTCAAAGAACGCCGGGTTCACGGGTACCCGTTGCGCCTATACTGTCGTTCCCAAAACCTGCATGGCCTATGACAGCGAGGGGGGAAAGCATTCCCTGCACGCTTTGTGGAACCGACGTCATGCCACAAAATTCAACGGCGTCTCCTATCCGGTACAAAGAGCTGCCGAGGCCGTGTACAGTGAAGAAGGCAAGGTCCAGGTCAAAGAACTGATCGATTATTATATGAAAAATGCCGCCTTGATCAGAAAGGAGGTGGCTGAATTGGGTCTGGAGTGCATCGGGGGCGATAATTCCCCTTACATATGGGTGGATGCTAAAATGGATTCCTGGGCATTTTTTGATATGCTGCTTGAAAATGCCGGGGTGGTTTGCACCCCTGGGGAAGGATTCGGGCAGTGCGGCCGTGGTTTTATTCGAATCAGCGCGTTTAACAGTTTTGAAAATGTCCAAAAAGCCATGGCGAGCATCAAGAAAAATATGCCCCATAAGGCCTGATCCGTAAAGGCTGTTCTATTATGCTTCGGTCGAATAGGATGGATAAGGACAAATGGAAACCCACATTGCAAAACAGCTGGATGAACGGCTTCAAGACAGGATGGAAGCTTTTTGCGCTTCATGTAAAGCCGCAAACATAACAATTGTGGATGATCCATTGTTTGCCGAGGCGCAAAAAAAGGTCTTTGCCTTTAGTGATTTTGTTGCAAGAAGCTGTATCCGAAAGCCCGAAGTGTTAAACGGTCTTGTGAATAGCGGAGACCTTGAACGATCATATGAAAAAAGAGAATGCAGGAATAAGCTGTCAAAGATCCTGTGGAAAGGTGAATCTTTTCCGAAAGAAGATGATGCAAAACTGGGGAGTATCCTTGCCGGTTTTCGTCGTCGTGAAATGCTACGGATTGCCTGGCGTGACCTTGCGGGCTGGGCGGACCTGTCGGAAACCATGGCCGATCTTTCGGCGTTGGCGGATACCTGTATCACCCATGCCCTCTCTGTTCTTTATAACCGGCAATGTTTAAAATTTGGTGTCCCGACCGGAAAAGACGGCGCCACCCAAAATCTTGTGGTATTGGGGATGGGCAAACTCGGGGCCGGGGAGCTCAATTTTTCATCTGATGTCGATCTGATCTTTGCCTATCCCCAAGCCGGGGAAACCAAAGGAGGATCCTCATCCATAACCAATGATGAATTTTTTGTGCGCCTGTGCCGGCGGTTTCTCAAACTATTTGGTCATACCTCTCCCGACGGTATTCTTTTTCGGGTTGATATGCGCCTTCGGCCCTATGGTGAAAACGGTCCGATTGTTATGAGTTTTGATGCCATGGAGACCTATTACGAGATCCATGGACGCGAATGGGAACGTTACGCATTGATCAAGGCAAGGGGTGTGGCGGGTGATCCCGGGATCGGCGAGTCTCTTCTTGAAAGTCTTAATCCCTTTGTCTATCGCCGCTACCTGGATTTTGGCGTTTTTGAATCATTAAGGGAGATGAAGCATAAGATTGAACAGGAAGTCAAACGAAAAGGGTTGAAAGAGAATATCAAGCTGGGGGCAGGGGGGATACGGGAGATAGAATTTTTTGGCCAGATATTCCAGCTCATTCGGGGTGGTGTGCTGACGATGCTTCAAGAACGCAGTATTCTCAACGTATTAATGATTCTGGTCCAGGAAGGCTATATCCCTCAAAACGTATGTGACGAACTGACACACGCATATGTGTTTTTGCGTCATACGGAAAACCGTTTGCAGGAATTTTCAGATCAGCAGACCCATTCCCTTCCGACGGATACCCTTGGCAAACTCCGTCTTGCCGCATCTATGGGGTTTGAGGACTGGGAATCTTTTTTTATCCATCTTGAAGGTCATATGGAAAAAGTCCACTTCCACTTTCATCAATTACTTCTTGTCGATGATGGGGCGTCTACGGAAGATCATATTGAAAACAGGTTGGCTGATGTCTGGCTGAATCTGCTTGAAGATCAAGAGAGTGAAAAGATACTTTCCGATGCCGGATTTGAGAAACCGGGTGATGTGCTTCGCCTTTTAAATCTTTTACGTGATGATTTTGAGACACGGGTGCTCAGCCGGGAGGGGCGTAATCGTTTTGATAAACTTATTCCGCCTCTTCTTAAAAAAATTGGAAGTTCCGGGAATCCTCACCTTACCTTGAATCGGGTTGTCGATTTGCTGAAAACCATAGAGCGCCGTACCTGTTATATCTCCCTACTGCTTGAGAATCCAACGGCCCTTACCCAT